>CBDUBX010000110.1:0-8016 GCA_965365495.1 uncultured Burkholderiales bacterium | reverse complement strand
CGCCGGGGGTGCCGGCGGTTCGTTGGGGTCGGGCGTCGCGGTGTCGTCGTCTATGCGTTCGCCTCTCCAACCGCCGAGCGGTGCGAGAGCCAAAAGAAGAACACGAAGAAGAACGGGCGCGACGGCAACATGCGCGGCGAATGTAGCACGCGGGCCGCGCGGTGCGGCCCGCGGTGCGCGGGTCGCGGTTCGCGGTTCGCGGCTCACGCTGGGCTGCTTGCGGCTCGCGAGTCGTCGCTTGCAGTGCGGCTCACGACTCACGGCACGGCGCGTGGCCGCGATCGGATCAGCGGGCCGCGTGCGTCGTGCCTTATGCCGCCGGCGGTGCCGCGCCGCGCGCGCCGCGCGGTTTCGGCGGCGCCGGGCGCCGGCCGTCGACGAACAGGTGCGCGAGCGCGAGGACCGGGTGGCGCAGCAGCATCTTCGGCCCGCTGTGGCGCATCACGTCGCGGACCGCTGCGCGCTGCTTCGGCCCGTAGCAATGGATGCGGCAGTTCGCGCAGGTGGGCTTGTCGGCGCCGTACGGGCAGCCGGCGAGACGCTTCTTCGCGTAGTCCTGCAGCGCCGCGCAATCGGTACACAGCGCGCCGCCCTCGCGGTGCGCGCCGGCGTGGTGGTCGCGGCAGTGGATCGCGAGCATCGCCGCGAACGTCGCCCGCTCGCGCTGCAACCGCGGCGTCGCCAGCCGCGCGGCGCGCCGGCGCGCACCGTCGGACAGCGCGGCGTTTGTCGCGGCGGCGACCGCGGTGTCGGGTGGCATTGCCATCGCGGCGATTGTTCCGCCGCGTCGCGCGCCCGTCCGTGACCTGCTTCAAGGCGCGGCGTGGCATCGCGGCCTATCGTCGCCGGCTTTCGTCGCCCCCGTCCGACGCCGCTGCCGATGATCGCGTTGCTGCTGCTGCCCCCGGCGTTGTCGCTGGCCGTCCTCGCCGCGCACTTCTGGCGCGCGGCCGACTGGCCGCTGGCGGTCGCCGCCGCGGGGCTCGTCGCGCTGCTCGCGCTGCCGCGGCGCTGGGTCGCGCGGCTGGTGCAGGTCGTGCTCGTGCTGGCCTGCGTCGAGTGGCTGTGGACCGCGCTGCTGTTCGTTCAGCAGCGGCTGGCGTTCGACCGCCCATGGCTGCGGCTGGCGCTGATCCTCGGCGGCGTCGCACTGGCCAGCGCGGCGTCGGCGCTGGTCTTCCGCCACCGCCGCCTGCGCGAGCGTTACCGGCTCGCTGCGCAGCGCTGACGCGGCCGCGCCTGCGGTCAGCGCTGCGCGGCGACTCGCTCGTAGTCGTCGAGCAGACGGTTCATCCGCGCGAACAGCGCCTGGTACGGCGCCGCGGTCGCGAGGTCGACGCCGGCGGCAACGTACAAGCGGTACGCGTCGTCGGCGCCGCCGGCGGCGAGCAGGTCGACGAAACGCTGGCGCGCCGGCGCGCCCTCGACGGCGATCGCATTCGTCAGTTCGGCCGCGCCGACGAACGACGTCGCGTACTGCCACACGTAGTAGCCGGCATAGAAGTGCGAGATGTAGGCCCACTCGGTGCAGTACGCCGGGTCGATCGTCATCACACCGGCGTCGTGGCCGTAGTAGCGCCGCGCGACGTCGCAGTACATCTGCGTCAGCTTGGCGCCCGACAGCGGCCGGCCCTGCTCGACCTCGTCGTGCATCGCGAGCTGGAACTCGGCGAACATCACCTGGCGGAAGAACGTCGTGCGGATCGATTCGAGCGCCGCCGACAGGTAGTACCGCCGCTCGTCGGGCGTCTTCGCGCCGGCGACGAGGTGGTCCGACAGCAGCAGCTCGTTGGCGATCGCCGCCGATTCGGCGACGAAGGTCGAATAGCCGGCCTTCTCGAACGGCTGCTTCGCCGACGCGAGCAACGTGTGCACCGCGTGCCCCCATTCGTGGGCGAAGGTCGACAAGCTTTCGTAATCGTCGCTGTGGTTCAGCAGCATGTACGGGTGGACGTCGTAGGCCCAGCCCGAAACGTACGCGCCCTGCGCCTTGCCCGGCCGCGGGTGGGTGTCGGTCCACGTCGCGGCGAAGCCGCGGCGCAGCAGCGCGAGGTAGTCGTCGCCGACCGGCGCCAGCGCGGTCTCCGTCAACGCCTTCGACCGCGCGACGTCGAAGCGCTCGCCGGGCGGCGGCGGCGCGAGCGGCGGGTAGTTGTCGTAGTACGCGAGCGGTCCGTCGACGCCGAGCACCCTGGCGCGCAGCCGCAGGTAGCGGTGCAGCACCGGCAGCCCGGCGTGCGCCTGCGCGACGAGCGTGCGCAGCACGGCCGGCGGCATCGCGTCGTCGAACAGCTCGGCGTCGAGCACCGTCGGAAAGCGTCGCGCGCGGGCGGCGAAGACGTTGCCGACGACGGCGGCGTTGAGGTTCGCGCCGAACGTCCCTTCGAAGCGCTTGAACGCGCCGAAGAACGCGTCGAAGACGCGGCGGCGGTCTTCGCGCACCAGCGACCGGCGCTCGACTTCGTATTGATGCGTCGTCAGCTCGACGCTGCGGCCGTCGGCGAGCGTCACCGTCGCCCACGGGAACTCGGCCTCGGCGAGCTGGCTGTAGACGTTGTCGGGCTGCGCCAGCACGAGACCCGCGGCGGCGAGCAACGCCTCGCTTTCGGGCGACAGCGTGTGCGGCACGTGGCGCAGCGCATCTTCGACCGTGCGGTCGAACCGGGCGCGCAGCACCGCGTCCGACGCGACCCAGGCGCGCGCGCGGTCGGCACCGAGCGCCTGGATCGCCGGCGTCACCCACGCGGTCGCCTCTTCGACGCGCGACCACAGCGCCTGCGCCCGCTGCCTGCGCTCCTGCGCGCGCGGCTCGCGCAGGTTCTCGTCGGCCTGCAGGCCGGCGTAGACGGAGAGCCGGCCGATCGCGCGGCGCGTGTCGCTGATCTGCAGCAACGCGTCGCGCATCGACGCGGCATCGGCGGCGAATCCGTCGCGCAGCGCCGCCAGCGCGGCGGCGCGCTGCGACGCGGCATCGAAGGCCGCGTCCCACGCCGCGGCGTTCGGGTACAGGTCGCGCAGGTCCCAGCGTTCAGCCGCCGCTACCGCCGCGTCGGCGGCGGCTGCGGCGCTGGTTCCGAGCGTGGCCACCGCGGCCATCGTCGCGACGGTCAGCGCCGACAGAGCGCGCGGCGCACAGTGGAAGACGTTCATGGGGCCTCTCGCTGCGGCATCGTGAGGGTCGGTCGTGGCGGAGAAGACTGCGTGCCGCGCGGCGCGACGGGTCCCGGCGGTGTCGCCCGCCGGCGCTCGATCGATGGCGGCAGTCTCGCCGCCGCGCGACTCAATAGGTCTCGGCGGTGAAGCCCGCCGCGTGCAGCGCGTCGACGACGTCGCCGACGTGCTCGCGGTTGCGCGTCTGCAGCACGAGCTCGACTTCGACGCTCTGCGCCGACAGCGCCGAGAACGCCCGCTGGTGGTGGACTTCGTCGACGTTGGCGCCCGCTTCGGCGACGACGTGGGTGATCTGCGCCAGCGCCCCCGGCGTGTCGCGCGCGCTGACGCGCACGCGGGCGAGGCGCCCGGCGCGGACCATGCCGCGTTCGATGATCGCTGCCAGCAGCATCGGGTCGATGTTGCCGCCGCACAGCACCAAACCGACCTTGCGCCCGGCCCAGCGCGCCGGGTCCTTCAGCAGCGCCGCGAGCCCGGCCGCGCCGGCGCCTTCGACGACGGTCTTCTCGATGTCGAGCAGCATCAGCACCGCCTGCTCGAGGTCGCCTTCGTCGACCAGCACGAGGTCGTCGACGAGGCGCGCGACGACGTCGCGCGTCATCGCGCCGGGCTCGCCGACGGCGATGCCTTCGGCGATCGTGCTCGTGCCCTGCGGGTGCGACGTTCCCTTGACCGCGTTGACCATCGCCGGGAAGCGCGCGGTCTGCACGCCGACGATCTCGATCGGCGCGCCCATCGCGCGCACCGCGGTCGCGATGCCGGCGATCAGCCCGCCGCCGCCGACGGCGACGACGAGCGTGTCGAGACCCGGCTGCTGGCGCAGCATCTCGAGTGCGACCGTGCCCTGGCCGGCGACGACCAGCGGGTCGTCGAACGCGTGGACGAACGTCAGCCCGCGCGCCGCGGCAAGGTCGATCGCGTGCGCGCGCGCTTCGTCGAAGGTGTCGCCGTGCAGCACGATGTCGGCGCCGAAGCCGCGGGTGCGCTCGATCTTGACCATCGGTGTGAACCGCGGCATCACGATCGTCGCCGCCAGCCCGAGCCGGCGCGCGTGGTGCGCGACGCCCTGCGCGTGGTTGCCGGCCGACGCGGCGACGACGCCTTCGATGCGCTCGCCGGCGTCGAGCATCGCCGCGAGCTTGTTCAGCGCGCCGCGCTCCTTGAACGACGCGGTGAACTGCAGGTTCTCGAACTTCAGGAAGACGCGGCAGCCGACGATCTCGCCGAGCGTCAGCGATTCGACGCACGGCGTTTCGAGCAGCCGCCCGGCGAGCCGCGCCGCGGCAGCCTCGATGTCGGCGAGCGTCGGACTCAAGACGCCGCCACGCGCGATGTCACGCGGTGCCGCCAACGGTCAGCCGGTCGATGCGCAGCGTCGGCTGGCCGACGCCGACCGGCACGCTCTGGCCGTCTTTGCCGCAGACGCCGACGCCGGTGTCGAGCTGCAGGTCGTCGCCGATCAGGCTGACGCGGTTCATCGCATCGGGGCCGTTGCCGATCAGCGTCGCGCCCTTCACCGGGTACTGGATGCGGCCGTTCTCGACCCAGAACGCCTCGCTGGCCGAGAACACGAACTTGCCGCTCGTGATGTCGACCTGGCCGCCGCCGAAGTTCACCGCGTACAGCCCGCGCTTCAGGCTGGCGACGATCTCGTCGGCGCGGCGCGTGCCGGCCAGCATGTAGGTGTTGGTCATCCGCGGCATCGGCAGCGCGGCGTAGCTCTCGCGGCGCGCGTTGCCCGTCGTGCGCATCCCCATCAGCCGCGCGTTGAGGCTGTCGTGCAGGTAGCCGCGCAGGATGCCGTCCTCGATCAGCACGTTGCGCTGCGTTGCTTGGCCTTCGTCGTCGACGTTCAGCGAGCCGCGGCGGTCGGGCAGCGTGCCGTCGTCGAGCACGGTCACGCCGGGCGCGGCGACGCGCTGGCCGATGCGTCCCGAGAACGTGCTGCTGCCCTTGCGGTTGAAGTCGCCCTCGAGACCGTGGCCGACGGCTTCGTGCAACAGCACGCCGGGCCAGCCCGGCCCTAGGACCACGGCCATCTCGCCGGCGGCGACCGGGCGGCTGTCGAGGTTGGTCAGCGCGGCTTTCACCGCGTGGTCGACGTAGCCCTGGACGATGTCGTCGTGGAAGTAGCCGAGGCCGAACCGGCCGCCGCCGCCGCCGCTGCCGACCTCGCGCCGGCGCACGCCGTCGACCGTCTGCTCGGCGATCACCGTGACGTTCAGGCGCACCAGCGGCCGCACGTCGGCGGCGCGCGTGCCGTCGGCGCGGGCGACGAGGACGACGTCGTACTCGGCGCCGAGGCTGGCCATCACCTGCGCGACGCGCGGGTCCTTGGCGCGCGCCATCTTCTCGACCTTCTCGAGCAGCGCGACCTTCTGCGCGCTGTCGAGCGTGGCGATCGGGTCGGTCGGCGCGTACAGCACGCGGCTCTGCGCGACGCGCGGCGCGCGGCCCACCTTGACGCGGCGGCTCTGGCCGGCGGCGGCGATCGTGCGCACGGTGCGCGCGGCGTCCATCAGCGACTCGACGCCGAGGTCGTCGGAGTACGCGAACGCGGTTTTCTCACCGACGACCGCGCGCACGCCGACCCCCTGGTCGATGCTGAAGCTGCCGCTCTTGACGATGCCCTCCTCGAGGCTCCAGCCCTCGTGGCGGGTCGTCTGGAAATACAGGTCGGCGTCGTCGACGCGGTGCTCACCGATCGTCGCCAACGCGGCCGACAGCGTCGCCTCGGTCAGGCCGAACGGTTCGAGCATCAGCGCCTGGGCGATCGCCAGGCGTTCGATCGTCGGTTCGCGGGAGATCATCGAATCGGCCTCGCGGCGCAGCGGCGCCGATGCGTGACGGGCGTGGCGTCGAAGCGCGGCATTCTAGGTTCGCCGCACTTTCGGACGCGGTCACGAACGGCGACGCAGCGCTGCAGCGGCGCGAGGCCGGCCGTTGCGTCCAAGGGGCGAAACTAGAATCGCCGCGATGATCCAGGCCAAGCGCGAATTGCTCCTTGCATTGCAGGCCGCGCTGGCCGACGTCGCCGGAGCTGCCGCGCCGGCGGCGGCGTTCGAATCGCCGCGCCAGGCGGCGCACGGCGACCTGGCGATCACCGCGGCGATGGCGCTGGCGCGCACGTTGAAGACGCCGCCGCGCGCGCTGGCCGATCGGCTCGTCGCCGCGTTGCGCACGCAGCCCGCGGTGCTGCGCTGGGTCGAGCGCATCGACATCGCCGGTGCGGGCTTCGTCAATCTGACGTTGTCGGCCGCGGCGCGGCAATCGGTCGTCGCCGAGATCGTCGCCGCCGGCGACGCTTTCGGCCGCCGGCCGGCGAGCGGGCGCCGCGTGATGGTCGAGTTCGTCTCGGCCAACCCGACCGGACCGCTGCACGTCGGCCACGGCCGCAACGCCGCGCTCGGCGACTGCCTGTGCAACCTGTTCGCCGCGCAGGGCGACGACGTGCTGCGCGAGTTCTATTACAACGACGCCGGCGCGCAGATCGCCAAGCTCGCGCGGTCGGTGCAGCTGCGGCTGCACGGCGTCGCGCCGGGCGACGCCGACTGGCCCGACGACGCCTACAACGGCGACTACATCGCCGACATCGCCGCCGACTACACCGCCGGCCGCACGGTCGCCGCCGACGATCGCCGCACCACGGCCCGCGGCGACGCCAACGACCTCGACGCGATCGGCGAGTTCGCCGTCGCCTACCTGCGCCACGAGCAGGACCTCGACCTGCAGGCCTTCGGCGTCCGCTTCGACCACTACTTCCTCGAAAGCAGCGTCTACCGCGACGGCCGCGTCGACGCCGTCGTGCAGCGGCTCGTCGCCAACGGCAAGACCTTCGAGGAGGGCGGCGCGCTGTGGCTGCGCACGACCGACTACGGCGACGACAAGGACCGCGTGATGCGCAAGTCCGACGGCACGTACACCTACTTCGTCGGCGACGTCGTCTACCACGTCGACAAGTTCGAGCGCGGCTACGCGACGGTGGTCAACGTCCAGGGCAGCGACCACCACGGCACGATCGCGCGCGTTCGCGCCGGGCTGCAGGCGCTCGGCTGCGGCATCCCGCCGGGCTACCCCGACTACGTGATCTACAAGATGATCACCGTGCTGCGCGGCGGCCAGGAAGTGAAGATCTCCAAGCGCGCGGGCAGCTACGTGACGCTGCGCGACCTGATCGACTGGACCAGCCGTGACGCGGTGCGCTTCTTCCTGATCAGCCGCAAGGCCGACACCGAGTTCACGTTCGACGTCGACCTGGCACTGCAGGCCAACGACGACAACCCGGTGTTCTACGTGCAGTACGCGCACGCACGGATCTGCTCGGTGCTGGCCGCGGCGCCGTGGCCGCTCGACCCCGCCGGCGCCGACCTGTCGCGGCTGGTCGCGCCGACCGAAGCGGCGCTGATGCGCAAGCTCGCCGACTACCCGCCGATGCTCGAACGCGCCGCCGCCGACCGCGCGCCGCACGACGTCGCGTTCTACCTGCGCGACCTGGCCGCGGCGTTGCACGCGTACTACGCCGCCGAGCGCTTTCTCGTCGACGACGCGGCGCTGGCGCAGGCGCGGCTGGCGCTGCTGGCGGCGACGGCGCAAGTGCTGCGCAACGCGCTGGCGGTGCTCGGCGTCTCGGCGCCGGTGTCGATGACACGCGACGCGCCAGCCGCCGCCGAGGCCGCGGCATGAAGCCGGCGGCGGCGCGCGCCGGCGCGCAGCGCGGCAGCTTCGTCATCGGCGTCGTCGTCGGCCTGCTGGTCGGGCTGGCGCTGGCGCTCGGTGTGGCCCTCTACATCACCAAGGCGCCGGTGCCGTTCATCGACAAGGTGCCGCAGCGCACGCCCGAGCAGG
>CBDUBX010000109.1:0-8023 GCA_965365495.1 uncultured Burkholderiales bacterium | reverse complement strand
CAACGCCGACCTCGTCGGCAAGTACGTCAACATCGCCAGCCGCGCCGCGGGCTTCGTCGGCAAGCGCTTCGGCCATCGCCTCGCGGCCGACCTCGGCGTCGAGGGGCGGATGCTGCTCGACACGCTGCGCTCGCACGGCGCGGCGATCCGCGATCTCTACGACGGCCGCGAGTTCGGCAAGGCGTTGCGCGAGGTGATGCTGCTCGCCGACCGCGTCAACGAGTACGTCGACCGCACGAAGCCGTGGGAGCTGGCCAAGGACCCGGCGCTGGCCGCCGCGCTGCACGACGCGTGCAGCGTCTGCATCGAGTCCTTCCGCGTGCTGACGATCTACCTGAAGCCGGTGCTGCCGCGGCTGGCGGGGCGCGTCGAAGCCTTTCTCGACATCCCACCGCTGCAGTGGGCCGACGCCGCGCGGCCGCTCGGCGAGCGGACGATCCGCCCGTATACGCACTTGATGCAGCGCGTCGACGCGAAGCAGCTCGACGCGCTGTTCGACGGGCCGCAACCCAGCGCGTCGCCGGCACCGTCGACGGCGGCCGGGTCGCTGCCCGGCGGTGAAGCGATCGCCGACGAGATCGGCGTCGACGCGTTCGCCCGCGTCGACCTGCGCATCGCGCGCATCGTCGCCGCCGATCGCGTCGACGGCAGCACCAAGCTGCTGCGCCTGACGCTCGACGCCGGCGAGGGCCGCACGCGAACCGTGTTCAGCGGCATCGCCGCGGCCTACGCGCCCGAGGACCTGGCCGGGCGGCTGACAGTGCTCGTCGCCAACCTCGCGCCGCGCAAGATGAAGTTCGGCGTTTCCGAAGGGATGGTGCTCGCCGCCGGCCATGCCGACGGCGCCGCGCAACCCGGGCTGTACGTGCTCGAACCGCACGCCGGCGCGCAGCCCGGCATGCGCGTGCGTTGACTTGCCGCAGCGACGCGTGACGCGGCTGCACCGCTTCCGGCCGCGGCTGCTCGACGCGGTCGCCGGCTACGACCGCTCGCGCTTCGCCGCCGACCTCGGCGCCGGCATCACCGTCGGCATCGTCGCGCTGCCGCTGGCGCTGGCGTTCGCGATCGCGTCGGGCGTGAAGCCCGAGCAGGGGATCGTCACCGCGATCGTCGCCGGCTTCCTGATCAGTGCGCTCGGCGGCTCGCAGGTGCAGATCGGCGGCCCGGCCGGCGCGTTCATCGTCGTCGTCTACGGCATCGTCCAGCGCTACGGCCTGGCCAACCTGCTGGTCGCGACCGCGATGGCCGGGGTGCTGATGTTCGTCGTCGGCTGGCTGCGCCTCGGCGTGCTGGTGCGCTACATCCCGGTGGCGATCGTCATCGGCTTCACCAACGGCATCGCGGTGCTGATCGCGCTGTCGCAGCTGCGCGACCTGTTCGGGCTGTCGATCGCCGAGCTGCCGGCCGACTTCTTCTCGCAGATCGCCGCGCTCGCGCGCCACGCGGGCAGCGTCAACGTCGCCGCGGTCGGTGTCGGCGCGGCGACGATCGCGCTGCTCGCGCTGTGGCCGCGCGCCACCGTGCCGGTCGCACATCGGCTGCTGCCGCTGCGCTGGGCGGCGCGGCTGCCGGCGCCGATCGTCGCGCTGGTCGCGCTGACCGCGGCGAGCTTCGCGCTCGGGCTGCCGGTCGAGACGATCGGCTCGCGCTTCGGCGAGCTGCCGCGCGGGCTGCCGACGATCGACTTGCCGCCGCTCAGCTGGGACGGCGCGCGCGGCCTGTTCATCCCGACGATCACGATCGCGATGCTCGGCGCGATCGAATCGCTGCTGTGCGCGCGCGTCGCCGACGGTCTCGGCGACTTCCGCCGCCACGACCCGAACCAGGAGCTGATGGCGCAGGGCGTGGCCAACGTCGTCACGCCGCTGTTCGGCGGCATCCCGGCGACCGGGACGATCGCCCGCACCGTGACCAACGTCCGCTCGGGCGCGACGACGCCGATCGCCGGCATCGTCCACGCGGCGACGCTGCTCGCCATCGTCGTCGCCGCGGCGCCGCTGGCGTCGCACGTGCCGCTGGCGGTGCTCGCCGGGATCCTCATGTTCACCGCGTGGAACATGTTCGAGCGACACCAGTTCACGCGCCTCGCGCGCTTTCCGGCGAGCTACCGCGCGCTGATGCTCGGCACGTTCGCGCTGACGATCGTCTTCGACCTGACCGTCGCGGTGCAAGCCGGCCTCGTCGCAGCGTGCGTGTTCTTCATCTGGCGGATGGGCACGTTGTTCAGCGTGCGGCCGCACGCCGACGCCGACGTGCCCGAAGGCGTCGCCGTCTACGACCTCTACGGCTCGCTGTTCTTCGGCGCGGTCGGCCAGGTCGAAGCGCTGCCCGACGCGCTGCCGGCCGGCACGCGCGCCGTCGTCCTTGCGATGCCGCGGCTGGTGCTGATCGACACGTCGGGACTCGACGCGCTCGAGCAGCTCGAGCGCACGCTGCGCCGCCGCGGCATCGCGCTGGTGCTGGCCGCGGTCAACGAGCAGCCGCTTGCGCTGATCCGCCGTGCCGGCTTCGACGCCGTGCTCGGCGCAGGGCGCATCGCCGCCGACCTGCCGACCGCGCTGCGCAGCCTGCAACCGGCGACCCCGCCGCTACACTCGCCGCCCGTCGCGCCCCGCTGAGGCGCCGCCGCTCCCCACGCCATGCCGCTGTTCTGGAAACCCTACCGCTCCGACGTCACGCGCTTCATCGACCAGCTGAAGGCCGAACGGCCGACGCTCGAAGCCGAGCAGCGCGCCGGCCGAGCGATCTGGTGGGACCGCGACCCCGACCGCAGCGCGGCCGCGTCGGCCCGCGATGCGAAGGTCGCGCAGCCGCCGTACGTCTACCAGTCGCGGTCGACGCGTTGAACGCCCCCCCGCCGCCGGCGCTGGCCGGCGACGTCGCGCCGCCGTCGCCCGACGTCGTCGACGCGATCGCCGTGGCCAAGCTGTACGGCGAGCCGCTGTTCGAGCTGCCGCACGACCTGTACATCCCGCCCGACGCGCTCGAGGTCTTTCTCGAAGCCTTCGAAGGTCCGCTCGACCTGCTGCTGTACCTGATCCGGCGGCAGAACCTCGACATCCTCGACATCCCGCTGGCCAGCGTCACGCGCCAGTACCTCGACTACATCGAGCAGATCCGCCGGCGCAACCTCGAGCTCGCCGCCGACTACCTGCTGATGGCGGCGATGCTGATCGAGATCAAGTCGCGGATGCTGCTGCCGCCGAAGAAGACCGCCGACGGCGCGCCGGTCGAGGACCCGCGTGCCGAGCTGGTGCGCCGCCTCGTCGAGTACGAACGAATCAAGCTCGGCGCGGCGCGGCTCGACGCGCTGCCGCTGCTCGGCCGCGACTTCTGGCGCGCTCAGGTGCACGTCGACGAAGCGCGCGAGCCGGTGTGGCCGCCGGTCGCCGTCGGCGACCTCGTCGCCGCGTGGCGCGACATCGTTCGCCGCGCGCAGCTCACCTCGCACCACACCGTCGGCCGCGAGCAGCTGTCGGTGCGCGAGCACATGAGCGAAGTGCTGAGGCGGCTGCACGGTCGGCGCTTCGTCGAGTTCCACGAGCTGTTCGACGCCCGGCGCGGCGTCGCGGTGCTCGTCGTCACGTTCATCGCGCTGCTCGAGCTCAGCCGCGAGCGGCTGCTCGACGTGACCCAGGCCGAGCCGTACGCGCCGATCTACGTGCGCCTGTCGTACACGCCGTCCTGACGTTCGCGGCCGCTGTGCGCGGCCTTGCCCGATGTTCACGCAAGCC
Organism: uncultured Burkholderiales bacterium; assembly: GCA_965365495.1. Taxonomy (GTDB): domain Bacteria; phylum Pseudomonadota; class Gammaproteobacteria; order Burkholderiales; family Burkholderiaceae_C; genus Rubrivivax. The sequence goes on along the minus strand of CBDUBX010000109.1, from coordinate 4,289 downwards.
ACCGTCTACCGCATCGCCCACTGGGACCGGCCGCCGCTGGCGGCGATCGAGCAACGCCTGAACGAGCGCGCGTTCGTCGCCTGCGGCGCGACGCAGACACTGTCGCTCGGCTGGGTCGCGCCACGCGGCGAGCGGCACGGCGCGCTCGCCGAAAGCGTCGCCGGTCAGCTCGTACTCGCACTCGTCGTCGAGACGCGCGCGGTGCCGGCGTCGGCGGTGCGCGACGAGGTCGCGCTGCGCCTCGACGCCATCGAAGCCGAGACCGGTCACCGTCCGCGCGGCAAGGCGGCGCGCGACCTGAAGGACGACGTCGTCCATGCGCTGCTGCCGCGCGCGTTCTCGCGCCGGCGCACGCTGCACGTGTGGGTCGATGCCGAGGGCGGCTACGTCTGGATCGACGTCGCCGCGGCGAAGCCGCTTGATGCCGCGCTGACGCTGCTCGCCGACGCGCTCGGCGGCGGTCTTCGGCTTGCGCCGCTGCAAACCGTCGATGCGCCGGCGGCGGCGATGGCCGACTGGCTGGTGCAGCAGCAGGCGCCGAGCGGCTTCACGATCGACCGCGACTGCACGCTGGCGCAGCCCGACGGCGAACGCGCGACGGTGCGCTACGCGCGCCACGCGCTCGACGCAGCCGACGTCGCTGCGCACGTGCGCGCCGGCAAGCGGCCGACGCAGCTGGCGCTGACGTGGGCGTCGCGCGTGTCGTTCGTCGTCGCCGACACGCTGGTGCTCAAGCGGATCCGCCGCGTCGACGCGGTCGTCGACGACGCGTCGGAGGCTGCCGCCGGCGGCGACGACTTCGACGCCGACGTCGCGCTCGTCACCGGCGAGCTCGCGCCGCTGCTCGCCGCACTGGTCGACGCGTTCGGCGGCGTCGCCGACGACGCCGCCGACGCGTCAGCCGGCGGTCAGATCAGCCCGGCCGCCAGCGCCAGGAAGTAGCCGGCCACGCACGACGTGAACACGCCGATCAGCCCCGGCGCGATGAAGCTGTGGTTGATGACGAAGCGGCCGATGTGCGTCGTGCCCGAGCGGTCGAACTGGATCGTCGCGAGATCGCTCGGATAGGTCGGCAGGATGTAGTAGCCGTAGCACGCGGCGGCGAACGCGACGACGTAACCCGGCGGCACGCCGATCGACAGACCAACCGGCACCATCGCGGCGATCGCCGCGGCCTGCGAGTTGACGAGCTTGGACACGACCAGCAGCGCCAGCGCGAAGGTCCACGGGTACTGCGTGACGAGGTCGGCGAGGCTCGCCTTGATCACCGGCAGGTTGGCCTCGAACACCGTGTCGGCCATCCACGCGACGCCGAACACCGCGACGACCGCGATCATGCCGGCGCGGAACACCTCGCTCTTGCCGATGTCGGCCGGCACCACCTTCGTCAAGACGATCATCAGCGCGCCGGCGAGCAGCATGAACATCTGGATCACGAGCACCATCGACAACGGCTTGCCGTCGACGGTCGGCCTTGCGTCCGGAAACGCGCCGAGGAGCGCGACGACGACGATCGCCGCGAGGAAGATCCACATCGCCGTCCACTGGCTCTGCGACAGTTTGCGGCCGACGAGCGTGGCGCTGTCGCCGTAGACGAGCTTGCGCGCCTCGGGGTCGGCGATCTTGGCCTGGAACGCCGGGTCCTTATCGAGGTCCTTGCCGCGGAACCAGCTGAAGATGCCGATGACGAGCACGCCGATCAGCGTCGACGGGATCGTGATCGACAGCAGCGTCACGAAGTCGATCACCGGTGACCCGGCCGGCGCCTTCGCGAGGAACGCGACGAGCGACACGACCGCCACCGACACCGGGCTGGCGATGATGCCCATCTGGCTGGCGATCGACGACGCGGCCATTGGCCGCTCGGGGCGGATACCGTTCTTGATCGCGACGTCGTAGATGATCGGCAGCATCGTGTAGACGACGTGGCCGGTGCCGCACAGCATCGTCAACACGCAGGTCGTGAACGGCGCCAGGATCGACACGTAGCGCGGGTTGCGTCGCAGCAGCTTCTCGGCCATCTGCAGCATCACGTCGAGCCCGCCCGACGCCTGCAACGTCGCCGACGCCGCGACGACGGCGACGATCGTCAGCATCACGTCGACCGGCGGCCGCCCCGGCTTCAACCCGAACGCGAACACCAGGACGACGACGCCGATACCGCCGAGCAGACCGAGCGCCACGCCACCCTTGCGCGCGCCGTAGAACAGGCAGATCAGGATCAGGGCGATCTGCATCGCAAACATCATCGGCGTCTCTCCAAGGCGGCAACTGCACCGCGACTAGGGTTAACCCCTAGTCAGCAGAGTGTCGTGACTTTGCGCACGCCGGCGGCTTGATCTCGCACAAGCCGGCGCATCGGCCGCGCGAGGTCGGGCGCCGGCGCGCCTGGCGTGCCCCAACCGTGGATCGGCGCGGATCGGCGCGGTTTGCCGATCGGTCGCTGGCGGGGGATGCCGCTCGAGCGGTCGCGTCAACGACGGGCGCCGATGCGCCCCGCCGGTACCGTCAGTGCAACCGCTCGCCGCGCCCGCGGCCGCGCCCGCCCCCAGCGACCGACGCGCCGCCGGTGCCGGCGGCCAGTTCGGGCCCCGAGACGCCGGCGAACAGCGCCGCGGCCCGCACCTTGATTTCGAGCAGTTCGGCGGCGCTGACCGAGTACTGGCCGGTCGTGCGGTTGACGTCGACGCGGAACTCGACGTCCTTGCCGGCGTTGGACAGCACGCCGCTCGAGAACTCGTAGTCGTCGGCTTCCCACGGCAGGCCGCGCGCGGCGACGTCCCAGTCGACGTAGGTCACGGCTTCGATCTCGCCGCTCGCGAGGTTCAGCGATGCGGTCGCGTTGACCACGTCGTCGGTCAGTTCGTCGGTGATCGTGATCGGCACCTTCAGGTCCACGGCGGTCCTCTCGAATCCCTGCGGCAGCGCCGGGGGGCGGCATTGTGGTGCCGCCCCTCTTGCCGCCAGCGCCGCGGCGCGGCGCGTTGCGTACCGGCAGCGGCAAGACGCTCGCCTACAGTCGCCGCGATGACCGAGCCCGACCGTTACCTGCCACGCCGGCCCGCGCGGTCGCTGCGGCTGCCGCTGCGCGGCGTCGACTATCACGTGCTCGACTGGCACGCGGCGACGCCGCCGCCGGCCGCCACGCCGACGCTCGTGCTGCTGCACGGCTGGATGGACTTCGCGGCGTCGTTCCAGTTCGTCGTCGACGCGCTCGCCGCCGCCGACGGCTGCGACCGCCGTGTCGTCGCGCCCGACTGGCGCGGCTTCGGCGACACCGTGGTGCCGAACGTCGACAGCTACTGGTTTCCCGATTACCTCGGCGACCTCGACGCGCTGCTCGACGCGGTGTCGCCCGACGCGCCGGTCGACCTCGTCGGCCACAGCATGGGCGGCAACGTCGCGATGGTCTACGCCGGCGTGCGCCCGCAGCGCGTGCACCGCCTCGTCAACCTCGAAGGCTTCGGCCTGCCGGCGACGGCGCCGCAGCAGGCGCCGGAGCGGCTCGTGCGCTGGCTCGACGAACTGAAGGTGCCGCAGACGATGCCGATCGCCGCCGACGTCGACGCAGTCGCCGCGCGGTTGCTGCGCAAGAACCCGCTGCTCGGCGCGGCGCGCGCCGCGTGGCTCGCGCCACACGCGTCGCGTGTCGACGGCGACGGCCGCCGCCAGCTCGTCGGCGACCCGGCGCACAAGCGCGTCCATCCCGTGCCGTACCGCGTCGACGAAACGCTGGCGGCGTGGCGCCGCATCGAAGCGCCGCTGCTGTGGGCCGAAGGCGACCGCACCGACCTGGCCCGGTGGTGGGGCGACCGCTATCCGCGCAGCGAATTCGACGCGCGTCTGGCCGTCGTGCCGCGCGTCGAGCGCGTGCGCCTCTCGCCGTGCGGCCACATGCTGCACCACGACCAGCCCGAGGCGCTGGCAGCGCACCTGGCGAAGTTCCTCGCGAGCGACTGATCTGCGAGAATCGCGGGCTTCGCCTTCGCTGCCCGACGACCATGGACACCGAACACGTCAACGCCATCGGTGCGCTGCTCGCCGATCTCAGCGCGCGTACCGAGCAGCTCCGGGGGTATCTTTGACTACGACCGCAACGCGCTGCGGTTGAGGGAAGTCGACGCCGCGCTCGAGAACCCGTCGGTCTGGAACGACCCGAAGCGCGCGCAGGAGCTCGGCCGCGAGAAGAAGACGCTCGAGACGGTCGTCAAGACGATCGACCGTCTCGCCGACCACCTGGCCGACAACACCGAGCTGTTCGAGATGAGCCGCGACGACGGCGACGACGC
>CBDUBX010000108.1:0-8033 GCA_965365495.1 uncultured Burkholderiales bacterium | reverse complement strand
ATCGCCTTCAACGGCCTCGGGCTGACCTACATCACCGACCTGCTCGGCCGCGTCGCGTGGTTCGTGCCGCGGGTGCTCGTCGCCCTCGTGATCCTCGCGTTCGGTTCGTACTTCGCGCGCTTCGTCGGCGGCACCGTCGCGGCTTGGGGGCGCAGCATCAAGCTGCCCGACGCGCCGCTGCTGGCCAAGGCGGCGCAGTACGCGATCCAGGTGTTCGTCGTGCTGATCGCGCTCGACCATCTGGACATCGGCGGCAGCATCGTTCAATACAGCTTCCTGATCCTGCTCGCCGGCGTCGTCTTCGCGATCGCGCTGGCGTTCGGCCTCGGCGGGCGCGACTGGGCCGCCGACCGCATCGAGCGCTGGTGGCCGCGCGACCCGCGCGTGCTGCCCGAGCGGCGCGACGACCGGCCGCGCTGACGCGACGCACCGCCGGCCGCCGCCCGTCGTCGCCGCGCTTTCGATGCCGCCGCCCGACCCGCCGCGGCCTGCGCGCGCCGTCGTTGCCTGGCGCCGGCTGCGGCAGTGGGCGGCGGTCGTCGGCGGCTCGGCGAGCGCTGCCGAGCGCCTGGCGCTGCGGCTGTGGCTCGACCGCGCCGTCGTCCTCGGCTACGCCGCGGCCACCGGCCTCGTCGTCGTCGGCTTCACGCTGGCGTCGGAGGCTGCCGGCGCCGGCCACGCGCGGCTGCTCGGCTGGCACCCGCTGGCGCCGTGGCTGGCACTCGTGTGGACGCCGGCGCTGACCGTCGGGCTCCTCGTCTGGCTGCGGCGCTGGGCGCCGGGCGCGGCGGGTTCGGGCATTCCGCAGGTCGTGCGCGCGCTCGAAGCCGACCTGCCGCCGCGCGAGCGGTCGCGGCTGGTGTCGCTTTCGGTCGCGCTGCACAAGGTGGGCCTCGTGTCGGGCGCGACGCTGGCCGGGCTGTCGATCGGCCGCGAGGGGCCGACGGTGCAGGTCGGTGCCGGTGTGATGGCGCATGCGCAACGCTGGCTGTCGCCGCGATCGGCGATCGACGCCCACGACCTGATGGTCGCCGGCGCCGCCGCCGGCATCGCCGCGGCGTTCAACACGCCGCTCGGCGGCATCGTCTTCGCGCTCGAGCAGCTGTCGCGGCGTCGCGGCGGCGCGCACGGCGCGATCGTCATCGCGAGCATCGTCCTCGCCGGTCTGGTGTCGGTGTCGGTGTTCGGCAACGTGACCTACTTCGGCCGGCTGCGGGTGCAGGAGCTGGCGTGGTCGCTGCTCGCGCCCGGGTTGCTCGTCGCCGTCGTCGCCGGTCTCGCCGGCGGCGTCTTCGTGCGGCTGATCGTGAACTCGGCGCGCGCGCTGCCCCCGCGGCTGCAGCGCTGGCGCAGCACGCGGCCGCTCGCCTTCGGCGCGGGCTGCGCGCTGGCCGTCGCGGTGATCGGGCTCGTCACCGGCGGCGCCACCGCCGGCGCCGGCTACGCGCCGACGCGGGCGATGCTCGAAGGCCAGGCCGAGCTGCCAGGGGTGTTCACGCTGCTGAAGTTCTGCGCGACGTGGCTGTCGGCGCTGTCCGGCGTGCCCGCCGGGCTGTTCGCGCCGTCGCTGACGATCGGCGCCGGCGTCGGTCGCGACGTCGCGCTGCTCGCCGGCCTGGGCGCCGCCGACGCGATCCCGCTGATCGCCCTCGGCATGGTCGGCTTCCTCGCGGCGACGACGCAAGGGCCGGTCACCGCGTTCATCATCGTGATGGAAATGGTGTCCGGCCACACGATGGTGCTCAGCCTGATGGCCAGCGCGATGCTCGCGAGCGCGATCGCGCGGCTCGTCGCGCCGCCGATGTACGACTCGCTGGCCGCGTTGATCGCGCTGCCCGGTGCCGCAGCGCCGCCGCCGGCGGCCGGCGCCGAGGGCCGGCGGTGAGCACCGAGCTTTGGTTCTTCGTCGTCGGCTGCCTGCTGCTGGCGATGGGCGTCGGGGCGCGCGCGCTGCGTCGGCTGCCGATCACGCCGGCGCTGGTCTACCTCGTCGTCGGCCTCGTCGCCGGACCGAGCGGCTTCGCGCTGTTCCACTTCAACCCGCTGAAGGAATCGGCGCTGCTCGAGATCCTGGCCGAGATCGCGGTGCTGATCTCGCTGTTCGCCGCCGGCGTGAAGATGCCGGTGCCGTTCAGCTTCCCCCGCTGGCGCCAGCCGATCCTGCTCGCGACGGTGGCGATGGCGGCGACGGTCGGCCTCGTCGCGGCGTTCGTGCACGTCGTGCTCGGGCTGTCGCTCGGTGCGTCGGTGCTGCTCGGTGCGATCCTCGCGCCGACCGACCCGGTGCTCGCCACCGACGTGCAGGTGCGCCACCCGGGCGACGGCGACGCGCTGCGCTTCACGCTGACGTCGGAAGCCGGCATGAACGACGGCACGGCGTTTCCGTTCGTCGTCCTCGGACTCGGGCTGCTCGGTCTGCACGACCTCGGCGAGAACGGCGTGCGCTGGCTCGTCTTCGACGTCGCGTGGGCCACCGCCGCCGGCATCGGCATCGGCATCGCCGGCGGCTGGGCGCTGGCCCACGTCGGCTGGCGCGCCCGCGGCCGTCGGCGGCCCAACCGGCCGCTGCTCGACGACTTCCTGGGCCTCGGGCTGATCGCCGCGGTCTACGGGTTGACGCTGATCGTCGACGGCTGGGGCTTTCTCGCGGTGTTCTTCGCCGCGGTCGCGCTGCGCCAGACCGAGCTGAAGCTCGCCGACGCGCCGGCGCGCTCGCGTCGCCTGGCCGCGAGGCCCGATGCCGGCATGGGCGCGCCCGAGGCGATCGAGCCCGATCCGGAGCAGACCCCCACCGTCAGCCGCGGCTCGCTGGTGTTCAAGGAGCACCTCGAGCGGCTGTCGGAGCTGATGCTCGTGACGCTGCTCGGCGGCAGCCTGTTCCTCGACTCGTGGACCCTGCGCGCGGTCGCGCTGGCGGCGTTCGTCTTCGTCATCGCCCGACCGGTCGGCGTCGCGATGGCGCTCGCCGGCAGCGGCTGCCCGCCGCGGATGAACGCGCTGCTGGGCTGGTTCGGCGTGCGCGGCATCGGCTCGATGTACTACCTGATGTACGCGATCGAGCACGGACTGCCCGAGCCCGAGGCGCTGCAGGTGCTGCAGCTGACGCTGGTGGTGGTGACGCTGTCGATCGTCGTCCACGGCGTCAGCGTCAAGCCGCTGATGCTGCGCTACTGGCTGCGCCGCCGCCCGCGGCGCTGAGGTCGCGGCGGTCGCCACCGACCGCGCGCCGTCACGCCGGCGGGCGATACTTGTCGCCCCCCGGTTGCCGCGTTGCCGATGCTCGAGCCCTCCCCCCGATCGTCGACCGGCGTTCCCGGTCTCGACGAAGTGCTGCACGGCGGCCTGGTGCCGCACCGCTTCTACCTGGTCGACGGCAACCCCGGCGCCGGCAAGACGACGCTCGCGCTGCAGTACCTGCGGCAGGGGGTTTGCGACGGCCAGCGCTGCCTGTACGTGACGCTGTCCGAGACGCGCGACGAGCTTGCCGCCGGCGCGCGGTCGCACGGCATTTCGCTCGACGGCATGGACGTGGTCGAGCTCGCCGCGACCGACGACCGGCTCGACGGCGAAGAAGAGCTGACGATGTTCCACCCGGCGGAGATCGAGCTCACCGAGACGACGCGCGCGGTGCTCGACACGGTCGAGCGCGTCCAGCCGCAGCGCATGGTGTTCGACTCGCTGTCCGAGCTGCGGCTGCTGGCGCAGGGGTCGCTGCGCTACCGGCGGCAGATCCTCGCGCTGAAGCAGTTCTTCGTGCGGCGCAACTGCACCGTGCTGCTGCTCGACGACCGCACCGCCGAGGGCCCCGACCTGCAGCTGCAGAGCATCGCCCACGGCGTCATCTCGCTGAACCAGCGCGCGCCGGCGTACGGCCGTGCGCTGCGCCAGTTGCAGGTCGTGAAGTTCCGCGGCAGCGACTTCGACTCGGGCTACCACGACTTCACGATCCGCCGCGGCGGGCTGCACGTGTTTCCGCGGCTGCGCGCGTCGTCGCACGCCGCCGACTTCGTCGCCGCGCCGGTGGGCAGCGGCATCGCGCGGCTCGACGCGATGCTCGGCGGCGGCATCGACCGCGGCACGTCGACGCTGCTGCTGGGCCCGCCGGGCACCGGCAAGTCGACGGTCGCGCTGCAGTACGCCGCCGCCGCGGCGGCGCGGGGCGACCACGCCGTCGTGTTCGTGTTCGAGGAAAGCCGCGCGATGCTGCTGGCGCGCGCCGCGGGGCTCGGGCTCGACATCGACGAAGGCGTCGGTGCGGGTCGCGTCGCGGTGCGCCAGGTCGACCCCGCCGACGTGTCGCCGGGCGAGTTCGTGGACCAAGTGCGGTCCAGCGTCGAAGACGACGCCGCGCGCGTCGTCGTCATCGACAGCTTGAACGGCTACCTCAACGCGATGCCCGAAGACCGCTACCTCGCGGTCCAGTTGCACGAGCTGCTCGCCTACCTCAACGGCAACGGCGTCGCGACCTTCCTCGTCGCGGCGCAGAACGGGGTCATCGGCGCGGCGCTCGGCGGGCCGATCGACGCCAGCTATCTTGCCGATTGCGTCGTCAACCTGCGGCACTACGAGCAGGCCGGCGAGGTGCGCAAGGCGATCTCGGTATTGAAGAAGCGCAGCGGGCGGCACGAGACGTCGATCCGCGAGATCCGCTACGACGACCGCGGCGTCCATGTCGGCGAGCCGTTGATGCGGCTGCGCGGCGTGCTCACCGGCGTGCCGGTCGAGGTCGGCGCCGCCGCCTCGCCGAACGCCGCCGCGTTCGATGACGACTGACACTGCGGCCGCCGACGCGACGCTGCTGCTCGTGCCGCCGACGCGCCGCGACGGCGACGTCACGCAATCGCTGCTGGCGCGCGCCGGTGTCGCCTGCGCGCCGTGCCGCGACCTGCGGCAGCTGATGCAGCGGCTCGATGCCGGCGCCGGCGCGGTGATGCTCACCGACCGCGCGCTCGCCGACCCGGCGCTCGACGCGTTCGTCGCCGCGGTCGAGCGCCAGCCGGCGTGGTCGGACCTGCCGGTGCTGCTGCTGGCGCGCGAACGCGACGGCGCGGCCGCGGCCGCGGCGCTGCAGCGGCTGGGCAACGTCACGGTGCTCGACCGGCCGCTGTCGACACGGTCGCTGGTCTCGACCGTGGTCGCTGCGCTCGGCGCGCGTCGGCGCCAGTACCAGATCCGCGACCACATCGCCGAGCGCGAACGCGCCGAACAGGCGCTGCGCGACGCCGACCGGCGCAAGGACGAGTTCCTCGCGACGCTGGCGCACGAGCTGCGCAACCCGATGGCGCCGATCCGCTCGGCGCTGCAGGTCCTGGCGCGCGTGCCCGCCGACGCGCCGCAAGTCGCGCCGCTGCACCGGATGATGGAGCGTCAGGTGGAGCAGCTGGCGCGGCTGGTCGACGAATTGCTCGACGTTTCGCGCATCGCGACCGGCAAGGTCGTGCTCAAGCGGGAACTGCTCGACCTGCGCGACGTGGCGCGCGCCGCGCTCGAGACGAGCCAGCCGGCGATCGCCGCGGCGCGCCACGCACTGAACCTGGCGCTGGCCGACCACCCGGTCTGGGTCTACGGCGACGCGTCGCGGCTCGAGCAGGTGGCGAGCAACCTGCTGCACAACGCCGCGAAGTACACGCCGCAAGGCGGCGAGGTGACGCTCGCCGTCGGCGTCGACGCCGACGGCGACGCGATGCTGCAGGTCGCCGACAACGGTGCCGGTATCCCGCCCGAGCTGCTGCCCGACGTGTTCGAGATGTTCAACCAGGTCGACCGCACGCTCGAACGCGCCGAAGGCGGGCTCGGCATCGGCCTGGCGCTGGTGCGCCGGCTGGTGCAGCTGCACGGTGGACGCGTCGACGCGGCGAGCGCCGGGCTCGACCGCGGCAGCACCTTCACGCTGTGGCTGCCGACCGCGCGGCGCGCTGAAGCGCCGCCGGTCGACGCCGCCGCGGCGCGGCCGGCGGCCGACGCCGCCGCCGCGTTGGCGGCGCCTGCGCGTGCTCGTCGTCGACGACAACGTCGACGCCGCCGACGCGCTGGCGCTGCTGCTGGCGCTCGACGGCCACGACGTGCGCACCGCGTACTCGGGTCACGACGCGATCGCCGACGCGGCGGCGTTCGCGCCGCAGGCGGTGTTCTGCGACCTCGGCATGCCGGGCCTCGACGGCACGCACGTGGCCGCGCGGCTGCGCGCCGACCGCCGCCACGACGGCGCCGGCCTCGTCGCGCTGACCGGCTGGGGCGCGCCCGAAGACATCGAACGATCGCGGCGCAGCGGCTTCGATCATCATCTGGTCAAGCCGGCGCCCGCCGCCGAGATCGCGGCGATCCTCGCGCCGCTGTAGCCGCTGCGCCTCGCCAGAGACACCGCCGATGGAAACGACTGCCGACGCCGCCGACCCTGCCGAACCCGTCGGCACCGTGCTGTGCATCGAAGACGAGCCGCTGTCGATGGAGCTCGTGCAGATCATGCTGTCGCGCTACCCGGGCATCCGGCTGCTGAAGGCGGTGACCGGCGAAGACGGCGTGCGCCAGGCGCGCGACGAGCAGCCCGACCTGGTGCTGCTCGACATGCACCTGCCCGACATGGACGGCGTCGACGTCGTGCGTGCGCTGAGCGAGCAGGTGGCGAGCGGCGCGTTGCGCATCGTGCTCGTCACCGCCGACAGCTTCTCGCTCGACGTCGTCAAGGCGATGAGCCTGGGCGCGCACGAATACTGGCCGAAGCCGCTGAGCGCCGCGCGCGTCGCCGCCGGGCTGCCGCGGCTGCTCGCCAAGCGCTGACGCCGCGCGCTGCGTGCGCCGCGGCTTCAGCGCGCTTCGTCGATCAGGCGCAGCAGCGCGTCGGGGTCGACCGGCTTCGTGAAGTGACGGTCGAAGCCCGCGGCCAGCGCTTCGCGCCGGTCGTGGTCCTGGCCCCAGCCGGTCAGCGCGACGAGGCGCACGTCGGCGCCGCGCGGCTGCGCGCGGATGCGCTCGGCGACCTGGAAACCGTTGAGCTCGGGCATCCCGATGTCGAGCAGCGCGACGTCGGGCGCGAACGCCGCGAAGGCCGCCAGCGCGGCGCGGCCGTCGTGGGCGACGCGCGTATCGTGGCCGTGCAGCTGCAGCAGCATCGCCAGCGTCTGCGCGGCGTCGACGTTGTCGTCGGCGACGAGCACGCGTTGACCGCGCTCGGCAGGCGCCGCCGGCGCGGCGATCGATGTCGACCAGACGGTCGGCGTCGTCGGCGCCGGCGCGCCGGCGTCGACGACCGCCAGCGGCAGCTCGACGCGGAACGTGCTGCCGCGCCCTGGGCCGTCGCTGTCGACGCCGACGCGGCCGCCGTGCAGCTCGACGAGCCCCCTGACCAGCGCCAGCCCGATGCCGAGCCCCTGCGCCGCGCGGCCGCCGGCGGCGGCGTCGAGCTGCGAGAACATGTCGAAGATGCGCTCGCGGTCGCCGGCGGCAAGGCCGACGCCGTTGTCGCGGACCGTGATCGCGACCGTTGCGCTGCCGACCCGCGCGGCGAGTTCGATGCGGCCGCCGGCGTCGGTGTACTTCGCGGCGTTGCCCAGCAGGTTGGCCAGCACCTGCGCGACTCGGCTCGGATCGGCGCGCAGCGTCACCGGCGCGGTCGGCAGATCGATCGTCAGCCGGTGGCCGCGGGCGTCGATCAGCGGCTGCGCGGTTTCGAGCGCGGCATCGACGATCGACGCCAGCGTCACCGTGTCGACCGCCAGCCGCAGCCGGCCGTGCTTGACCCGTGACAGGTCGAGCAGGTCGTCGAGCAGCAGCGCCATGTTGTTCACCTGGCGGCGGATCACGTCGCGGCAGCGCACGAGCTCGTCGCTGCCGGGCGGCGCGGTCGCGAGCAGGCGCGCTGCGCTGAGCAGCGGCGCGAGCGGGTTGCGCAGCTCGTGCGCCAGCGTGGCGAGGAACTCGTCCTTGCGCCGGTCGGAGTCCTGCAGCGTCTGCTCGAGCCGCTTCAGCTCGGTGATGTCGATGACCAGCCCGGTGAGCTGCTGCGGCCGGCCGCCGGCGTCGCGCTGCAGGCGGCC
>CBDUBX010000107.1:0-8087 GCA_965365495.1 uncultured Burkholderiales bacterium | reverse complement strand
GTCGACAGGTTGTAGTGCTCGCTCTGGTGGTGGACGACGTGCGCCGCCCACAGCACCCCGACGCGGTGGCCGGCGCGGTGGTGCCAGTAGTAGCAGAAGTCGTAGGCGAGCAGCGCGCCGGCCCACACCGCAACCGAATCGGCCGGCAGCCGCGTCAGCGCCAGGTGCTCGTGCGCCAGCGTGTACAGCGCCAGGCCGAGCAGCTTCGTGAATGCGCCAGTGACCTGGCTCATCACGCCCAGGCCGATGCTCGCCAGCGTGTCGCCGACGTCGTAGCCGCGCCGCCCGGCGCCGCCGCGCGACCGCGCCCACAGCAGCTCGACGCCGATCGCCGCGAGGAACACCGGCGTCGCGACGACGATGATCTGGCCGTCGGTCATCGGCAGCGTTTCGGCAACGGGTCGTGCGCGCGGAACGCGTCGGGTGGTCGGCCGCGGCGGGGGTCGATGCCGGCGATCAGGCCTGCGCGATGCGCGGCGTCGCGTGCGCCTTCTTCACGAACGCGTTGGTGTAGACCGCGTCGAGGTCGAGCTTGGTCTCGCCGAGCTTGGGGTCGATGCTCGCGAGCGCCCGGTACGCCGTCTGCGCGCCCTTGTCGGGGATCGTGCCGTCGGGGCTCAGCGCGCCCTTGGCCGCGAGGAAGGCGTCGATGTAGACCGCGCGGTCGCCGAGCAGGTAGCTTTCGGGAACGGCTTTGATGATGTCGCCGGGGCCGGCGGCCTGGATCCAGCGGTCGGCGCGGACGATCGCGTTGGTCAGCGCCTGGACGGTGTTCGGGTGGCGGTCGACGAACGGCTGCGGCGCGTACAGGCACGCCGCCGGCATCGGCCCGCCGAAGACGCGTTCGGTCTCGGCGACGATGCGCGTGTCGGAGACGATCTTCAGGTCGCCGCTGCGCTGCAGCAGCGTGATCACCGGGTCGAGGTTGCTCAACGCGTCGATCTGCCCGGCGCGCATCGCCGCGACCGCGCCCTGGGACGCGCCGACGCCGACGATGGACACGTCGCTCGGCTTCAGCCCTGCCTTGGCGAGGATGAAGTTCACCATCACGTTGGTGCTCGACCCCGGCGCGGTGACGCCGACCTTCTTGCCGCGCAGGTCGGCCACGCCGCGGAAGTTCGGCAGCGTCTTCGGGTTGACGCCCAGCACGATCTGCGGCGCCCGCCCCTGCAGCACGAAGGCGCGCATCGGCTGACCCTTGGCCTGCATGTTCACGGTGTGCTCGAACGCGCCGCTGACGACGTCGGCGCTGCCGCCGACGACCGCCTGCAGCGCACGCGAGCCGCCGGCGAAGTCGACGATCGACACGTCGAGCCCTTCGTCCTTGAAGTAGCCGCGCTGCTCGGCGACGGTCAGCGGCAGGTAGTACAGCAGGTTCTTGCCGCCGACGGCGATCGTCGTCTTCGGCTTCTCGATTGCGGTCTGCGCGCGCGCGGCGAACGGCGCGGCGACGAGGGCGGCGCTGCCGGCGAGCAGCAAGGGGCGGCGTTGCATCGTGTCTCCGTCGGGGTGTTGTCGGAACGCTGGGCGGGACTCTAGCCGGTCGTCGCCTGGCCGCGCGCGTAGCCGTCGAGCTGCTCGCGCAGCGCGCGCGCGGCCTTGGCGTCGGCGCTCGGGCGGACGGCGCCGTCGTCGGCGACCGCGTCGAGGACGAAGCGCGCCTGGTCGGCGACCGAGCGCCACGACTTGGCGGTGCGCACCCGCGCCCAGACATCGGCGTAGCCGTGGCCGATCTCGACCGCGCGCTGCGCCAGCCGTCGCTCGGCGAGCGCCGCGTACAGCTCGACCTCGGTCTGGCCGACGCTGGCCCAGAAGTCGGGGTCGCTCGCCATCCGCGCGGCCAGGCTCGAGCGCGTGGCATTGAGCCGTTCGGCGTCGAGCCCGGGCCACTTCGCGTCGCCGCCGTGGACGACGATCTCGAGCGCGATGCGGTTCAGCGCCGGGTAGAAGCGCACCGCGTCGCCGGCCAGCGCCTCGGCCGCGGCATAGGCGTCGATCGCCGCGTCGAGCGCGCGCCGCGCCGCCGCGGCCCGCCCGGCGCGGCGCTCGACCATCGCCAGCCGCTTGTACCCCGAGCCGACGAGGCTCCAGCGCTCGACGCTCGCGCGCTCGCCGGCCAGTGTCGTCAGTCTCTCCAGCGTCTTCGACAGCCGCTCGCGCGCCGTCGCGGCGTCCTGCGGCGACGACGCGTCGGTCGCCGCGACCGCCTCCCACGCGTGGCGCGCGCGCAGGTTTTCGAGCTGCTCGACCGCGGCCAGCGTCGCGCTGCCGTCGGCCGCGCCGACCGCGCGCTCGTACCAGCCGATCGCCGCGGCGAAGTCGCCGCCCTCGGCGTAGACGAGGCCGAACGCCTCGGCAATCGCGCCGATGTCGCCCCACAGCGCGCCGAAGCGGGCTTCGAGTTCGCGCGCGCGTTCGAGCTGGTGCGCGGCGTCGGCGCCGCCCCAGCGCAGCTGCACGACGAGTTCTTCGAGCAGCAGCGCCAGCGCCATCGCCGACGCCACCGCCGAGCCGTCGGCGTCGCGCACGCGCAGCACCGTCTGCGCGTCGCCGCCGGCGGCGCGGAACACCCAGCCGGGGTCGCCGTAGCACTGGTACGCCGCCCAGGTCTTGCCGTCGGGCGCGTCGGCCCACGCCGCGTAGCGCGCCGCGCCGACCGCGTCGATGAACGGCTGGCCGTTCAACAGCTCGCGGTAGAAGGCCTTGGCGAACGTCTCGGCGGGCCCGTCGTCGACCGCCCAGCCGGCGGCAACGACGCAGCGCACGCCGATCTCGATCAGCGCCTCGGCGACACCGGCGGCGAACGCGCTGCGGTCCAGCGGCGGCGCCAGCGTGCGCGCGGCGTCGACGCCGGCGAGGTGGCAGCAATTGACGAACACGAGCTCGGGCACGTTGCGCATCGTCTCGATCTCGCGCGGGCCGAGGAAGGTGCCGCCCGACAGCACGACGCCGCCGTCGGGGCCATAAGCGCCGTGGCCGGCGACGTGGACGATGCGCCACGGCCGCGACAGCAGCGCGCCGATCACGGTGCCGGCGTCGGGGGCGTCGACGAGCGAGCGCACGCGGTCGGGCGCGAGCCCGTCCGGCCCGGTGAGTTGCGCGGCGACGGCCTTGGCCTCGGCCAGCGCGCCGGGCAGCGGGCCGTAGTGCGGGTCGTCGATCAGCGGCTCGCCGACGACGAGCACCGCGTCGTCGACAGTGGCGTCGCGCCGCGTCGGCCGCACGCGGTCGGTGCGCAGCTTGCGCACGAGGTGGCAGCGCACCGCCCACGGCCGCAGGTCGCCGCGGCCGCCGCGCACCTCGCGGTCGGCCGGCGCTTCGAGCAGCTCCCACGGGATCGGCGCGGTCGTCTCGTCGAGTTCGAGCAGCATCCGCTCGGTGCCGCCGAGAAAGGGCTCGACCTCGAGCGGCACGAGCAGCTGGAACAGCGTGCGGCCGATGCCGGGGTCGTCGACGGCGTCGGTCGACGCGCGTGCGACCAGGTCGCGCAGCAGCTTGCGCTGCGTCGTCTGCGACCGCATCTCGGTCGCCGCGCGGCGCGTGTCGAGCGTGAACGCGATGCTGTCGGGCAGCGCGCCGGCGGTGGCGGTGATGAAGTCGTAGTCGGTGCCGCGGTAGCCGCTCGTCACCTGACGGCGCAGCGGGCCGGTGCCGCTGGCGATCGTCGGCGCGAGCTCGAAGCGGTCGGGGCTGGCGGTGGCCAGCACCTGCAGCCCGCGCCACGCGTCGGAGGCGCGGTCGAGGTACAGCTCGATCAGCGTGATCCGCGCCACGCGCGGCCAGCCGCTGTCGGCGAGGCGCTCGTTGGCTTCGTGCACGCCCTGGACGATCGCGCGCGCCGACCCGGCCGGCGAGATGCCGAGGCCGCCGCTGCCCATCAGTGTTGCCGCGAGCTCGACGCCGCCGGGCTCGCGCGCGGTGTCTTCGAAGACGCGCTGCGCCCAGGCGATCGTCGCCTGGCGCACGCTGGTGCGCAGCGCCTTCTCGGTCAGCGCGCCTTCCTCGCCGAGGCCGACGACGACGACCGCGGTCGGCCGCGGCAGCCGCCACGGGTTGTCGGGCAGCCGCCAGGTGTTGACGAAAATCTGCTGCGTGCCGCAGGCGTCGGGGTACAGCCCGGCGTCGAGCGCGGCGCGCATCGCGCCGCCGACGAGGCCGTCGACGACGCGCTCGGCACCGGTGAGCAGGCTCGACCGGTAGTGGCCGACGAGCAGCGGCTGACCGGTGAAGCTGACGTTGCCGTTCATCACGCCGATCGCCAGCGGCGCCGCGCGGCCGGCGTCGGCGGCGGTCGACGCGTCGCGCCGCGACACGTCGAACACCGCGCGCGCGTCGGTCGGCGGGCGCGACGACGCGCGGCCGCGCGACGGCCGGCTGGCGACGTGCTCGATCGCCGCCGCGGCGACGGCAGCAACCGCAGCGGCCGCAGCGGCGCCGCCGCGCACCGCGCCCGGCGCCTCTGCGGCCAGCGGCGGCAGCCGCGCGGTCGTGCCGTCGACGAGCAGCTCGGTGAATGCCGCAAACGCCGCCTTGGCTTCGGGCAGCCCGCCGTGGCCGACGTCGAGCGACCACGTGCGCACGCCGGGCAGCAGCGCCGACGCGCGGGTGACGCGGCCGTCGCCGCCGTCGACGGCGTCGCGGTAGACGAGGCCGCCGTCGGCCCACGCGGTGCCGTCGGGGGTGAACTTGGCGCGGCCGACGACCAGCAGCAGCCGGTCGGCGAAGCCGGGCAGGTCGGTGCGGACCTGCTCGTCGAGCCGGCGGCGCAGCGCCACCGCGTCGTCGAGCACCGCCTGCGTCGGCTCGCCCCATTCGTAAGCCGCCACCATCGCCTCGCCGGCCGAGCGGTGCCACCAGTTGGCCTGCTGCACCGCGGCCAGGTCGCGCCGCGCCATGTCGCGCCACGTCTTGGCGTCGGCGAGCTTCGTCTCGGGGTCGGTCAGCGCCGCCTGCAGCTGGAGGAAGCCCGGCAGCTCGGCCATCAGCTGGCGCGCGGCGCGGTCGCGCAGCGGCGAGCCGACCGCGGCGAGCGTGTTGCCCATCGTGTCGTCGCCCGACAGCACCTGCATCGGGCTCCACGAGCCCCCGTTCGGCGTGCCGAGCATCACCAGCCGGCCGCCGGCGTGGGTCAGCATCCGCTGCCAAGTGGCCGGGCGTTCGAGCTGCACCGTGCGCGCCAGCAGCCCGCCCATCGAATGCGCGAGCAGCCGCACCGGCTGGCCGCTGGCGGCGCGCAGGTCGAGCGCGGCGTCGATCGCGTCGGCCAGGCGCTGCGCCTCGTGTTCGAGCGGCCGGCGCCAGTCGTAGGCGAACTCGACGACGTCGTGGCTCGCGCGCAGGTGGTCGATCAGCGCGTCGTAGACGAGGCCGATCGCGCCGTCGGGCTCGACGTCGTCGTCGCGCCCCGGCGTGTAGCGCAGCTTCTCGAGGCCGAACAGCAGCCGCACGCCGAGCCAGACGCGCTTGCCGCCGACCGCGAGGTGGCTGCCGAGGATGCCCGGCAGCACGAACACCGCCGGCTTGCCGGCGTCGCGCGGCGGCGCCGCGGCGCGGGTGCCGCCGGCGTCTAGCCCGGCCCACGACAGCGGGCCGATCGGTGCGTAGCCCGGCGGCTGGTCGAGCGTCAGCGCATCCACGACCGCGGCCGCGCTGCGCTGGTTGACGAAGTAGTTGAAGTGGTTGGCGCGGCCGCCCTGGTCGAGCAGGAAGCTCGCGCCGCCGGCGCGCGGCGCGCCGCCGTACATCGACCGCGTCTGCACGACGACGTCGTTGTCGGTCCAGTAGTACGCGTCGGCCAGGAGCGTCTTGAGCCAGCTCGCGACGCTGTCGCCTTCGAGGTCGCCGGCGACGACGCGCAGCGCCCCCGGGATCGGCGCCGGCGCGGCGGTGAGCCAGTCGACAAGCGGCGTCTCGGGGATCATCGCCGCGAGGCCGGGGATCTGCAGCGGGTCGGCGCGGCGGCGCGCGACCTCGGCGACGAAGTCGACGAGCGTCGGCAGCGCCGGCACGCCCGACAGCTCGAGCGCCCACTTCAGCACCGACAGGTAGGCGTCGAGCCGCTTGCTTGCGAGCAGCGTGCCGCGCGCCGGGCACGCGACGCGGACGACGCGCTCGACGCGGATCGCCTTCGCCGCGACCGCTTCGGCCAGCGCCTGCAGCTCGGCGCGCTGCGGCGCATGGACGTCGCCGGCGAACGCCGCGAGGTCGTCGGCGGTGAGCGTCGGTTGCGCCGCGACGCGCGCCAGCACCTCGGCAACCAGCCCGCCGCGCGAATGAGTCACCAGGTGCAGCCGCGCGCCTGCCGGCAGCGCCTGCACCAGCGTCAGCGCGTTGGCGATCGGGCTCGCGCCGAGCGTCGGGTGGTCCAGCGCGTAGACCCGCCGCGCGTAGTGCGCGAACAGCTGGCGCACGCGCTGCGGGTGCGCCGTCCACAGCTTGCCGAAGGTGCTCGCGGTGTCGACGAAGGTGCCGTGGATCAGCACCAGCAGCGGCTCGGTCGACGGCGGCACCGCGTCGAGCTTGGCGACCTGGCCCTTCAGCGGCCAGCGCGGCGCTTCCGACAGCGCGTAGACGCCGGCGTCGACCTGGCCGTCGACGTGCGCCAGCAGCGCCGCCGCGGTGAGCTTGGCCAGCGGCTCGCGCCCGAGACCGGTGACGACCTCGAACGCGGCGAGCAGCACGTCGCCGAGGAAGCCGCGGGTGCGCGTCGGCGCCGCGGCTTCGAGGCCGCGCCAGCGCAGCTGCACCGGCACGTCGACGTCGCCGCCCGCCGGCGTCGCGTCGCGCTTGGCGCCGGCCTGCGCCAGCATCAGATCGCGCGCGTTCGCCGGGTGCAGCACCAGCGGCGGGCCGCCGGCGACGTGCAGCACGACGACGTCGTCGCCCGGCACCGCGACAACCCGCACCGCGTCGCTGCCGGCGCGCAGCGCCGCGACCTGCACCCGCTCCTTGACGGTGCCGCGCGGCACCGCCGCGCTGTGCAGCGGCGGCGATGACGCGCCGCCGCCGCTGCGCGTCGCCGCCGCCGCCAGGCGCCGCCCGGGGACGACGAAGGTGATCGGGGTCGATGCGGCGTCGGTCGCCATCGGCGGCTCCTGCGTAGCGCGTGCAGCCGGCGAGCATCGGCGCAATCGCGGCGGCGGGCAACCGGGATCTGCGAGCGGCGGCCAAGGCCGCTGCGGGCGCACGGTGGCGCGGCGACGACCGCAGCGAGGGTCCGCCGGCGGCGCCGCGGCGCGCGCGGCTCAGCGCCGCTCGACGATCACGCTGCTCGCGCCGAGCGTGCGCTGCACGCGGCCGACCGCCGCCTGCGCTTCGGCGCGCGACGCGTACGGGCCGAGCTGCACGCGCCACCACGCGTCGCCGCCGTCGACGACGGCGACGCCGACCATGGCCGCTTCGGCGTCGGCCAGCGCGCGCCGCTGCAGCGCCTCGGCGCCGTCGCGCGAGCGGAACGCGCCGATCTGCAGCCACCAGCCGCGCGGCAGCGGCGCGTCGATGTGGGCGCTGACCTCGGTCGTGGCCGTTGCCGCGGCCACGGCCGCGGCTGCGGACGGCAACGGCGTCGGTGGCGGCCGCTCGATCGGCGCCGGCGCCGCTGTCGACGGCACCGGCAGCGGCAACGCCGCCGTTGGTGCGGCGGCCGGTGGCAGCGGCCGCGCGATCGGCGCAGACGCTGCCGTCGACGGCACCGGCGGCGCGGTCGTCGGCGGTGCTGCGATGGATGGCAGCGGCCGCGCGATCGGCACAGCGGCGTCGGGCGAGGGCAGCGTGATCGGCGTCGCCACCGCGGCCGGCGCCGGCGCGGCGGCAGCTGACGGCACGGCGTCGGCACGGCTGTCGCCGTCCAACGCGGCGAGCTTGGCGGCGTCGATCGCCGCCGCGTCGCGCGCCGGTGGAGCGTCGAGCGGCGCCGCCTCGGCCACACGCGCCGGCGGCGTCGCCGCGGCGCCGGCGCGGATCTCGTCGTGCGTGATCCGTGTGACCTGCACCGGAGCGACGCCGCGCAGCACGTCGAGCTTCAGCGCCGCGGTGTAGCTCAGGTCGATGACGCGGCCGTCGACGAACGGCCCGCGGTCGTTGATGCG
>CBDUBX010000106.1:0-8219 GCA_965365495.1 uncultured Burkholderiales bacterium | reverse complement strand
GCTGCCGCCGCTGCCGATCGTCTTTCGCGTGCGCCTTGGCGAGCGCTACGCGCCGCGCGCCGACCACGCCGCGCTGCGCGCAGAGATCGAGGCCTACTTCGCCCGCCACGTGCATGTCCCCGGGCGCTGACGCCGCGCGCGACGCAGATGCGCTGCCGGTGCGCGACGCCGCGCCACGGGCCACGCGCCACCTGGTGCTGATCCCGAGCTACGACAGCGGCGCGCTCGTCGACGCCACCGTCGCCGCGGCGCGCGCCAGCGGCGAGCCGGTGTGGGTCGTCGTCGACGGCAGCACCGACGGCAGCGAGGCGGCGTTGCTGCGCCGCGCCGAGATCGACCCCGGGCTGCGCGTGTTCGTGCTGCCGCAGAACGTCGGCAAGGGCGCTGCGGTGCTGCACGGCGTCGAGGCAGCGCTGGCCGAGGGCTACACCCACGTGCTGACGATGGACGCCGACGGCCAGCATCCGGCGGCGCTGATCCCGGCGTTCGTCGCCGCATCGCGCCGCGACCCGAACGCGATGGTCCTCGGCCGGCCGGTGTTCGACGCCAGCGCGCCGCTGCTGCGCGTTCGCGGCCGGCGGCTGTCGAACGGGTGGACGCACCTGGAGACGCTGTTCGCCGGCGTCGGCGATTCGCTGTACGGCTTTCGCGTCTACCCGGCGCGGCCGCTCGCCGACCTGATGCGCGGCGAGCGCTGGATGCGGCGCTTCGATTTCGACCCCGAGGCCGCCGTGCGGCTCGTCTGGCGCGGCGTGCGCCCGGTCAACATCGACGCGCCGGTGAAGTACCTGAGCAAGGCCGAAGGCGGCGTCTCGCACTTCCGCTACGGCCGCGACAACGTGCTGCTGACGTGGATGCACGCGCGGCTGCTCGCCGGCTTCGTGCTGCGGCTGCCGTGGCTGGTGTGGCGGCGGCTGCGGCGCCGGCCGCCGTTCGACGCGCCATCGGCTTAGACGCCGCCGCTTGGCGCGCCGGGCTCGGCGCGTTCATCTGCGCGACCGCCTCCGGCGCGCTGCGCGCCGGCGCAGATCGTCGTCAGCCCGCGAGCGCGGCAAACAGCAGCGACTCGCCACCGCGCAGCGCGCCGCCGGCGGCGTCGAGCGCGGCGTCGACGGCGGCGGTGTCGATCGACGGGTCGGCGGCGACCGCGCGGTCGCGGATCTCGGTGGCGAGCCGGCGCAGCAGCCGCGCCGAATCGGCGAACCGCCGTCGCAGCCCCGCGGCGTCGAGGCGGTCGTTGAGGCTCGCGTTCAGCGCGACGAACCACGGCAGCGCCGCCTGGTCGAGGAACACCGCGCAGTTGCGCTGCCCACTGACGGCCGACATCGCGCGGAACAGCGGCTGCATCGCGCGGTTCAGCGCCGGCGCCGAGCCGGCCTCGTCGCGCAGCGCCTGCAGCGCCGACAGGTCGGCGACGCGCTGCTGGAAGAACAGCTGGCCGAGCACGCCCCAATAGAACGCGTAGTCCCACAACACCTTCAGCGGCAGCACTTCGGGGTCGCCGAACAGCCCGTACTGGTCCTGGTACAGCGCGAGCGTGCTGTCGTAGAACGACTTGAACACCTGCTCGTAGACGCCGGCGCGCGCGCCGAGGGCTTCGCCTTGCGCGTCGCGCGCGACGAGGTCGCAAACGTAGGTGTTGCCGATCGCGATGAAGTCGCTGCCCGGCGAATAGAACGGGTCGAGAAAGCGGCCGGCCTCGCCGACAAGCGCCCAGCGGCGGTCGGAAAACACCTGTGCGCAGTCGTACGACACGCGCTTGAAGAACGCGAAGTCCTGCAGCGTGGCTCGGCGCGCGTCGAGTTGGGCATGCAGCTTCGGCTGGTAACGCGCCAACCAGTCCAGCGCGCGGTCGAAGGTGTCCATCGTGTCGAGCGCGTGCCAGCGCGGGTCGGCAACGATGCCCACCGAATGCGACCCCGATGCCAGCGGGATCAGCCACACCCAGTAACCGGCGCCGACGAGATGGTTGGTCGACAGCCAGCGCGTCGGCGTCGTGCAGCGCGCGCGCCATGCGGGGTCGTCGCCCCAGTCGTCGACCGGCAGCTGCGTCGCGAGGCGGAACCACACCGCGTGGATCGCGTGGTCGTTGGGCCGCGCCAGCCCAAGCTGGCGCTTGAGCATCCCGGCGCGGCCGCTGGCGTCGACGACCCAGCGCGCCGCCGTGCGCCGCGGTGGCGCGGCGTCACCCGCCGGTTGCCATTCGACGACGTGGTCGGCGTCGGGCGTGTCGGCGAGCTCGATGCGGCGCACGACGGCGCCGTCGTCGACCGTGACGCCGCGGCGCCGCGCCTCGTCGGCGAGGAAACTCTCGAAGCGGCCGCGGTCGATCTGCCAGCTCGACACACCGAGCGCGCGGCTCGCGCCGAGCTCGGTCACGCCGTCGAGCGCCGCGGCGCCTTCGCTGAAGAAGAAGCGGAAGCCGAACTTGCGCAGCTGGCGTTCAGCGAGGTGGTCGGCCAGCCCGAGGACGTGCTCGAAATAGTGCGCGCCGATCTCGACCGTCGACTCGCCGACCTTGTGCGCGGCTTCGGGCACCGGGTGGCGGCGGCGCTCGACGACGCGCACCGCGAGCGCCGGCGCGCGCTGGCGCAGCTGCAGCGCCAGCGACAGCCCGGCCAGGCCGCCGCCGACGACGAAGACATCGGTGCGATCGGTCATCGCTCGCCCTCGGACCAAGGTTGGAGGACGAGTTCCAGCGCCGGCACCGCGGTGGCCGCGGTCGCGCCGAGCGCCAGGCGCAGCGTCGTCGCGCGGCCGGCGGCGAGCGCATCGGCAAGCGGCGCGAACGCGCGCACCGCGGCGTCGGTGGCGTCGCTGCGCGCGGCCGCCGCAAAGGCGTCGGCGGTGTCGCCGTCGTGGCCGGTCGCGGCCGGTGGCGACGCGGCATCGTTGCCGTCGACACGCCAGTCGACGCGCCAGCGGCTGGCGGTGCCGCGCTGCGGCGCGACCACCAGCGCGAGCGCGAACGCCGAGCGGTTGCTGTTGACCGACGCCAGCGCGCCGACCGCGGCGACCTCGCTGTAGACGAGCAGTACCGGCGCGGCGTCGGCGGCGCACTGCGCGGCCGCTTCGAGCCAGCCGGCGGCGCCGCTCGCGTCCTGCGCCGCGACCGCGGTGCTCGCGCTGCGGCTGCCGCTGGCGATCGCCCAGTAGCCCGACGCGGCGTTGTGCACCGACTGGTGAAAGCGCGTCGGCGACAGCCGCGCCGAGTCGTCGGCGAGCGTGCGGCACAGCGCGTCGGTCGTCGCCAGGTCGCCGTGCGCCGACGCGAAGACGCTGGCCAGCGTGCGCGCGTCGTGCCCCGACGCGGCGACCGCGACCGCGGCGACGTCGATCGCCGCGCGCACCGCGTCGCTGGCGCGGCGGCGTTCGGCCGCGGCCAGACCGCCGGCGACCGCGGCGCGCGCCGCCGCAAGCTGTGCGCCGTCGAGCGGCGCGCGCGCAACGGCGTCGAGCCACACGGTACGGTGGGTCGCGGTCATCACGCAGGCGCGAACAGCAGCACGGCGTTGCTGCCGCCGAAGCCGAACGCGTGGCTCGCGGCGACGCGGATGCGGTGCGGCGCGGTGTCGCGGCGCAACTGGCGCGCGAAGGTCGCGCCGAGCGCCGGGTCGACGGCGTCGGTGCCGACGCTGCCGAACGCCAGCTGGTGCTCGATCGCCAGGCCGCAGGCGATCGCCTCGACGATGCCAGCGGCGCCCATCGTGTGCCCGGTCACGCCCTTGGTCGCCGCGGCGGCGACGCCGTCGGCATAGCGGCGCGCGACGAGCGCCGCCTCGACCGCGTCGTTCAGCGGCGTCGCGGTGGCGTGCAGGTTCACGTGGTCGACCGCCGCGACGTCGATGCCGGCGCGCGCCAGCGCCGCGGCGAGCGCGGCGTCGGCGCCGGCGGCGTCGGGGTGCGGCGCCGACAGGTGGTGGGCATCGCTTGCCTCGCCGTGGCCGACGAGCCGCCACGCGCCTTCGCCGCGGCGTTCGACGAGCGCCCAGCCCGCGGCCTCGCCGATGCTGATGCCGTCGCGGTCGGCGGCGAACGGCCGGCACGGCCGCGACGACAGCAGCCCCAGCGCGTGGAAGCCGTGGCGCAGGCTGTCGCCGAGAGCGTCGACGCCGCCGACGACGACCGCGTCGGCCAGCGCCAGCCGCAGCCAGCGCTCGGCGACGGCGAACGCCTTGGCGCTCGACGAGCAAGCGGTCGACACCGTCAGCGCCGGCCCGGCAACGCCGAGCGCGGCGCGAGCGAACTCGGTCACCGCGTGCATCGCGTTCAGGTCGCGGCGGCGCCACCGCGCCGCAAACGCGCCGGCGGCGTCGAGTTCGCGGTACGCGGCTTCGGACACCGCGATCGTCGACGCCGACGTGCCGACGACGATGCCGACGCGCGCCGCGCCGCAGCGCCGCACCGCGCGCGCCACCGCCGCGGCGAAGTCGTCGGCCTGCAGCCCGAGCCAGGCCAGCCTGGTCGCGCGGCTGTCGAGCGCCGCCAGCCGCGGCGGCAGCGGGGCATCGTCAGCGGCGGCGACGCGGCCGATCGCGTCGCCGAGTTGCGGGTCGTCGCTTGCCGCGAGCGCCGAGCGGCCGTCGCGCAGCGCGCCGAGCAGCGCACCGACGCCGAGCCCGGCGGCGCAGACGAGACCGGTGGCGGTGATCGCGACCGGCTCGATCGGCGCGACCGGCGCGATCGGCGCGATCGGCGCCGGCGCGGCCGCGGCAGGGGTCGGCATCGTCGCGCTCACCGCGGCCAGCGCCTCACGCCAGTCCGCCGGCGACGGCGATCACCTGCCCGGTGACGTAGCCGGCGTCGGCGCCGCACAGGAAGGCGACGACCGCGGCCACCTCGTCGGGCCGCGCCGCGCGCTGCATCGGCACGAGGCGGCGGATCGCGTCGGCATCGAACGCCGCCGCCGCCATCGGCGAGTCGACGATTCCAGGCGCCACCGCGTTGACGGTGACGCCGCGGCTCGCGAGCTCGAGCGCCAGCGCCTTCGTCGCGCCGTGCAATGCGGCCTTCGCCGCGGCGTAGTTCACCTGACCACGGTTGCCGACGATCGCCGCGACTGACGACACGTTGACGATCCGCCCCCAGCGCGTGCGCAGCATCGGCAGCACCAGCGGCTGCGTGACGCGGAAGAAGCCGTTCAGCGACACGTCGACGACGCGGTGCCACTGCGCCGCGCGCATCCCCGGGAACACCGCGTCGTCGTGGACGCCGGCGTTGTTGACGACGATCTGCACCGGCCCGCGTTCGAGCAGCGCCGCGGTCGCGGCGGCAACCGCGGCGTCGTCGCCGATGTCGAACAGGCACGCCTCGGCGCGGCCGCCGGCGGCGGCGACGGCCGCGACGAGGTCGTGCACCGCCTGCGGCTGCGAGTGGCCGTGGGCGACGACGTCGGCACCGAGCGCGGCGAGCCGCCGGACGATCGCCGCGCCGATCGTCCCCGACGCGCCGGTGACGAGGGCGCGCTTGCCGGCCAGCGGCCGCGCCGCAGTGGCGCCGTCCACCGCCGCGTCGCCGCTCACGGCAGCGCTCCGAGCCAGACCGTCGCGCGGCCGTCGACGAGCAGCGCGCCGGCGTCGTCGTGCAGCGCGAACGCGTACAGCGCTTGACGTTCGTCGCCGGCGATTCGGCCGGCCGACACGCGCAGGTCGCCGTCGACGGTGTCCAGCCGCGGCACGAGCAGCCGCACGTTGCGCACCGCGACCAGCATCCCTGGCGCGGCGACGGCTTCGTCGCCGGCGGCGAGCGCGCCGTGCAGCGCCATCGCCTGCGACGCATACTCGACCGCCGCCACCGCCGGCAGCCCGTTGGCGTCGCGCAGCGGATTCGCAACGTCGCGGTGGCCGGTCGCGCGGCACGCGATCGCGGTGTCGGACCATGCCAGCAGCGCGTCGAGCAGGCACATCGAACCGGCGTGCGGCACGCGCGCGGCGATGCCGGCGCGGTCGAGCGTCGCGATGCGGCCGTCGATCACGACTGCACCTCGACGACGAGCG
Organism: uncultured Burkholderiales bacterium; assembly: GCA_965365495.1. Lineage (GTDB taxonomy): Bacteria > Pseudomonadota > Gammaproteobacteria > Burkholderiales > Burkholderiaceae_C > Rubrivivax. The sequence goes on along the minus strand of CBDUBX010000106.1, from coordinate 2,223 downwards.
CGAGTCCCGGCTGGTCGTCGACGACGACCTTCGATGCGACGCCGCGCGCCAGCGCCTGCAGCAGCGGCAGCGCGCGCGCCGCCGGGATCGCGCCGCGCAGCGCGTCCAGGCGTGCGTCGTCGCAGCGCGTCGGCGGCTCGCCCGGCGTGTAGGCCAGCGTCAGCGTCGGCCCGGGCCCGCCAGCGGTGAGCACGATCGCGAGCGCGAAGGTGTCGGGCACCGGCCGCAGCGAGTGCAGCGGCACCGGGTACGGCACGTCGCAGGCGACGAACAGCCGCGGCGCGCCGTCGGCGCGGCACTGCGCCGCGGCTTCGACGAGCCCGGCAGCGAAGCTCGCGTCGTACGCGGCGAGGCTCGTCGACGCGCGGCGCGACGCGGTCGCGATGTGCCAGTAGCCGGCCGGCGCGTTGTGCACCGAGTTCGTGAACCGCGTCGGCGACACCAGCCGGTCGGGCGCGGCCAGCGCCTCGCACAGCGCGTGGCAGTTCGCCGGGTCGCCGGTCGCCGACGTGAACACCGTCGCGAGATCGGCGGCGTCGGCGCCTGCCGCGGCCACGGCTTCGTCGGCGACGGTCAGCGCGGCCTTGACGACCAGCCCCGCGCGGCGGCGCTCGGTCGGCGGCAGCCGCTGCGGCGGCGGCACGACGGTGGGCTGCGGCGACCACGTCGCGAGGTCGCGCAACGCCGCACTGCCGCGCGACCAGTCGGCGAAGCCCGGGCCGAGCAGCCCGACGCCGGCGACCGACACGGCCAGCGGCACCGTCACCGCGCAGCCCCGAACACGAGGCAGCAGTTGCTGCCGCCGAAGCCGAACGAGTTGCTGGCGACGACGCGCAGCGTGGCGGCCTGCGGCGCGCGGACGACGCGGGCGCGCAGCGCCGGGTCGGGGTCGGCCAGCGTCACGGTGCCGGGGATCACGCCGTGGCGCAGCGCGAGCATCGCGACCGACGCCTCGACGCCGCCGGCCGCGCCGAGCGCGTGGCCGGTCGCGCCTTTGGTGCTGCTGCATGCGAGCGCGGTGCCGAACACGTCGCACACCGCGCGGTCTTCGGCGGCGTCGTTGCCCGGCGTGCCGGTGCCGTGCAGGTTCAGGTAGTCGACGTCGCCCGGCGCCAGGCCGGCGGCGTCGAGCGCGCCCTGCATCGCCGCGGCGGCGCCGGCGCCGTCGGGGTGCGGGCTGCTGATGTGGTGGCCGTCGCTGCTTTCGCCGGCGCCGAGCAGCCAAGCGACCGCATCGTCGGCGTCGCGCTCGACGAGCGCGAACGCCGCAGCCTCGCCGATCGACAACCCTGCGCGCTTCGCGTCCCACGGCCGGCAGACGTCGTCGGCGACGAGCTCGAGCGAGTGAAAGCCGTACAGCGTCGTCAGGCACAGGCTGTCGACGCCGCCGACGACGGCGGCGTCGACGACGCCGGCGTCGATCAGCCGCGCCGCGGCGGCGTAGACCTTGGCGCTCGACGAGCACGCCGTCGAGACGACGAACGACGGCCCGGCCAGGCCCAGGGCGGCGCGGACGAAGCCGGCGACCGAATAGGTGTCGTGGGTGTGCGCGTAGTCGAGGTCGGCTGGCAACGCGCCGGTGGCCGGGTCGCGGCGGCGGTACGCGAGCTCGGTCTGCAGGATTCCCGAAGTGCTCGTGCCGACGAACACGCCGACGCGGTGCGCGCCCCAGCGCGCGGCAGCGCGGCGCACGCGCGCGGCGTAGCCGTCGGCGTGCAGCCCGACCCAGGCCAGCCGGTTGTTGCGGCAGTCGTGCGCGGCGAGTTCGCGCGGCAGCACGACGTCGTCGACGCCGTCGACGACGCCGATCCAGCCACCGACATCGGCGGTCTCGAAGTCGCGCCGCGCCAGGCCGGTCGTGCCGTCGCGCAGCGCAGCGATCAGCGGGTCGAGCCCGTGGCCGACGGCGCTGACGACGGTGTGCGCGGCGACCGCCAGCGGGCGCATCGGCGCGCGCCGCGCCGCGCGACCGGCGTTGCCGGCAGCGGTCGATGCCGCAGGCGGCGCGGGCGGCGCGGGCGTTGAAGGCGGCGCGGGCGACGTCATTGCGGCGCGACCGCGGCCGCGCGGTCGACGCTGCGCGGCGGCAGCGCGTCGTCGAGCGTCACCGGGCGCAGCCGTGAGGCGCGGCACGCGGCGATCAGCGGCGGCAGCGCGCCGAGCACCGCCGGTTGCGCGTCGGCGCGGTGGATAACACACTCAACCGCGCGGAGGTCTAGCTAG
>CBDUBX010000105.1:0-8399 GCA_965365495.1 uncultured Burkholderiales bacterium | reverse complement strand
CCTTGCCGTAGACGACCTCGTCGTGCGACAGCGGCAGCACGAAGTTCTCGTTGAACGCGTAGACCAGCGAGAACGTCATCTGGCCGTGGTGGTGCTTGCGGTGCACCGGGTCGTGCTGCACGTAGGCCAGCGTGTCGTGCATCCAGCCCATGTTCCATTTCATGCCGAAGCCCAGGCCGCCCATGTCGGTCGGCCGCGACACCATCGGCCACGCGGTCGACTCCTCGGCGATCGTCACCGTGTCGGGGTGGTCGCGGTAGACGGCGCGGTTCAGCTCGCGCAGGAAGTGCACCGCCTCGAGGTTCTCGCGCCCGCCGTGGCGATTCGGGATCCACTCGCCGTCGCGCCGCGCGTAGTCGAGGTACAGCATCGACGCGACGCCGTCGACGCGCAGGCCGTCGACGTGGTACTTGTCGAGCCAGAACAGCGCCGACGACAGCAGGAACGATCGCACCTCGTCGCGGCCGTAGTTGAAGATCGCCGAGTTCCATTCGGGGTGGAACCCCTGGCGCGGGTCGGCATGCTCGTACAGGTGGGTGCCGTCGAACCGCGCCAGCCCGTGGGCATCGGTCGGGAAGTGCGACGGCACCCAGTCGAGCAGCACGCCGATGCCGTGCTGGTGCAGGTGGTCGACGAAGGCCATGAAGTCCTGCGGCGAGCCGTAGCGCGCGGTCGGCGCGAAATAGCCGGTCGTCTGGTAGCCCCACGAGCCGTAGAAAGGGTGCTCGGTCACCGGCATCAGCTCGACGTGCGTGAAGCCGAGCCGCTGCACGTAGTCGGCCAGCGGTTCGGCCAGCGCGCGCCAGCCGAGGAAATCGCCGTCGCGGCGCCGCCACGAGCCGACGTGCAGCTCGTAGATCGACATCGGCGCGTCGAGCGCATTGTTCGCCGCGCGCGCGGCCATCCAACGCGCGTCGCCCCAGCGGTGGCCGAGCTCCCACGTCCGCGACGCGGTGCGCGGCGGCGCTTCGGCGACGAACGCGAACGGGTCGGCCTTGTCGATCGCCGCGCCGCCGTCGCGCGGCAGCAGGCGGTACTTGTAGATCGCACCGTGCGGCACCGCCGGCACGAACACCTCCCAGATGCCGCACGAATCGGCGCGCGGCGTCATCGGCGACGCGGTGTCGTCCCAACCGTTCCAGTCGCCGACGACCGACACCGCGCGCGCGTTCGGCGCCCAGACCGCGAAGCGCGTGCCGCCGGCCGCGCCGATCTGGTGCGCACCGAGCTTGTCGTACAGCCGCGTGTGCGTGCCTTCGCGAAACAGGTGCGTGTCGAGCTCGGTCCACGTCGGGGTGGGGTCGACCGCCGGCTCGGCGCGGGGTCCTGCCATCGTTTTCTCCTGGTTCTTCATCGACGTCGGTCGCAGCACGGGGCGGCGCCGACCGCACGACGGCGCCGCAAGCGGTCCACCGCGCGCCGCCGGCAAGGTTCGCGCCCACCGACAATGCCGCGCGACCGCTGCACGCCATGCTGATCTATCAAATCTACCCGCGCAGCTTCGCCGACGGCAGCGGCGACGGCATCGGCGACCTCGCCGGCATCGCGGCCCGGCTCGACCATATCGCGTCGCTATCGGTCGATGCGGTCTGGATCGGCCCGGTGTTCGCCAGCCCGATGGACGACTTCGGCTACGACGTGTCCGACTACCGCGCGATCGACCCGGTGTTCGGCACGCTGGCCGACTTCGACGCGCTGGTCGCCGCGGCGCGCGACCGCGGCATCGGCGTGCTCGTCGACATGGTCGTGTCGCACACGTCGGACCGCCACCGCTGGTTCGCCGACAGCCGCGCCCGCCGCAACGGCCGCGACGACTGGTACCTGTGGGCCGACGCGCAAGCCGACGGGTCGCCGCCGAACAACTGGATGTCGGTGTTCGGCGGCCCGGCGTGGCGCTGGGACGCCGAGCGCCGCCAGTACCACTACCACGCCTTCCTCGCGAGCCAGCCCGACCTGAACTTCCACCACCCGGCGGTGCAGCAGCAGGTGCTCGACGAGATGGCGTGGTGGCTCGACCGCGGCGTCGCCGGATTCCGCCTTGACGCCTGCAACCACTACTTCCAGGACGCCGCGCTGCGCAGCAACCCGCCGCTGGCCGACACGTCGCGCGCGCTGCATCCGTACCAGTTCCAGCAGCACCTGTACGACAAGAACCGCCCCGAGGTGCCGGCGTTCCTCGCGCGCGTGCGCGAACTGCTCGACCGCCACGGCGCCTACGCCGTCGCCGAGGTCGGCGGCAGCGACAGCGCCGAGCAAGCCGCGGCCTACGTCGCACCGGGGCGGCTGCACGCGGCCTACAACTTCGACCTGCTGAAGACCGACCGCAGCGCCGGCTTCGTCGCCGAGGTACTGCGCGCGCAGGCGGCGCTGCCGCCCGGCGCCGGCCAGCCGTGCCACGCGTTGAGCAACCACGACAAGCCGCGCGTCGTCACGCGCTGGGGCGGCGGGCGCGACGAACGCGTGGTCGCGCGCCAGGTGCTCGCACTACTTGCCTGCCTCAACGGGTCGGTCTGCATCTACCAGGGCGACGAGCTCGGCCTGCCGCAGGCCGACGTGCCGTACGAGCGGCTGCGCGACCCCTACGGGCGGCGCTTCTGGCCGCGCTTTGCGGGGCGCGACGGCTGCCGCACGCCGATGCCGTGGCACGACGGCGCATACGCCGGCTTCAGCACCGTCGAGCCGTGGCTGCCGGTCGACCCGCGCCACGCGGCGCTGAACGTCGCCGCGCAGGAACGCGACGTCGAGTCGACGCTCGCGTTCGCGCGTCGCGCGTTCGCGCTGCGCCGCGCCCGCGCCGAACTGCACGCCGGCACGCTCGACGCGGTCGCCGCGGTCGGCGACGTGCTGGTGTTCGAGCGCCGCGCCCGCGGCCGCGCGCTGCGCTGTGCGTTCCACCTCGGCGACGCGCCGGCGGCGCTGCGCTGGCCCGACGCCGCGTCGCCGCTGCTGCAGGCCGGAGTGCACGTCGACGGCGGCGACCTGCGCCTCGACGTCGGCGGCTTCTACGTCGCGCCGGTGACCGGCGGCGGCTGACGCTGCAGCGCTACAGCTGCGAGCCGATCAGCGACGCCGCGCGCTCGACGACTCGCTCGCGCCACGGCCGCTCGCGCCACTCCGCCAGCGTCACGCGGCGCGACTGCGCCAGGTCGGCCTCGAAGGTCGCGGTCTGCGCCGCGGCGAAGCCGGCGTCGAGGACGTTCAGCGTCGCCTCGTCGTTGAGCCGGAACGAACGGTTGTCGAAGTTCGTCGACCCGACCGACGTCAGCAGCCGGTCGACGATCAGCACCTTGCAGTGGTACATCGTCGGCTGGTACTCGGCGATCTCCGCCCCGGCTTCGAGCAGCGGCCCCCAGCGCGCGCGCGACGCGTTCTGCACCGTGTCGCTGTCGATGTACGGCCCCGGCACGACGATGCGCAGCCGCACGCCGCGGCGCAGCGCGGCGACCAGCGCGTCGCGCGTCATCGCGTCGGGGACGAAGTACGCCGCCGACAGGTCGATCGACCGCGTCGCCGACGCGATCGCGAGCAGGTACATCAGCTGCATGCTCTCGCTGCCGCCGGTCGGCGAACTGCTGAACATCTGCGCGCTCATCGTCCCGGCGGTGCGCGGCAGCGGAAAGTAGCGTTCGCCGTGCAGCACCTCGCCGGCGGCTTCGATCCAGTTGTCGATGAACACCGCCTGCATCTGCGCGACCACCGGCCCCTCGACGCGGTAGTGCATGTCGCGCCAGTGGTCGGGGCCTTGCGCATTGCCGGTCCACTCGGGAGCGATGCCGACGCCGCCGGTGAAACCGACCGCGCCGTCGACGACGAGCAGCTTGCGGTGGGTGCGGTTGTTCATGCGGCCGAGCCGCGACCAGTGCGGCGCGTGGTACTTGTGCACCTCGACGCCGGCGGCTTGCAGCGCGTCGATCAGCGCGTCGTCCATCCGCGCGCTGCCGACCCAGTCGAGCAGCACGTGCACGCGCACGCCGGCGCGGGCGCGCTCGGCCAGCGCGTCGGCGAACGCGCGGCCGATGTCGCCCGCCCAGTAGATGTAGGTCTCGAAGGCGATCGTCGTCTGCGCGGCGCGGATCGCGTCGAGCATCGACGGAAAGATCTCGTCACCGTTGCGCAGCGCCACGACGTGGTTGCCGCCGACAAAGGGCGGCCCGAGCAGCACGCCGAGCTCGCGTGCGAAGCGCGGGTCTTCCAGCGCGTAGAGCCGCTCGATGCGCCGCTCGAACGGCTGCTGCCCGGTGCGCCAATTGATCGCGACCAGGCCGCCGGCGGCCGTCGTCGTCGCGGCGGCCGCCATCCACAACCACGTCCGTCGCGAGGGTCGGCGCCAGGGCATCGGCGGCGATTGTGCGAGCCGCCGGCGGAGTTCAAGCGCCGCTGGCGCGACGAAAGCGTGGCGGAAGTCCGGCGGCAGCCGCGCCGTGCCGCGCGCCTGCGTGTCATTCACGCGCGCTTGCGCGTTCTCCTACGCGACGATCAGCCGCCGCCGCTCGGGATGCCGCGGTGCGGGCGTCTACGCTGGCGCTTTCCCGCACGCTGAACAGGAGAGCGCATGAACACCCCCAACGACAAGGGCCGCGACGCCAACCGCGACCCGATCACCGGCGCGCCGGGCGCGCACCCGGTCGGCACCGGCCTCGGCGCGGCACTCGGCGGCGTCGCCGCCGGCGCGGCGACCGGCGCGGTCGCCGGGCCGGTCGGCACGCTGGTCGGCGCCGCGGTCGGCGCGGTCGTCGGCGGCCTCGCCGGCAAGGGCGTCGCCGAGGCGATCGACCCGACCGCCGAAGACACCTACTGGCGCGAGTCGTACAAGGAGCGCCAGTACGTCGACAACACCGCGACCTACGACGACTACGGCCCGGCGTACCGTTACGGCGTCGACGCCTACCAGCGCTGGCCCGACCGCAAGTACGACGACCTCGAGACCGACCTGTCGCGCGACTGGGACAATGTCAAGGGCGAGAGCAAGCTGAGCTGGGAGCGCGCCAAGCACGCGACCAAGGATGCCTGGCACCGCGTGAAGGACACCGCCGAGCGCGCGACGCCGGGCGACTCGGACCGCGACGGCAAGTAAGCCGAAGCCGACAACTGGAAGAAAATCGCGCGGCCGAGGCCGCGCGATTTTTGTTGCTGGACGACTGCGAGATTGGCGGCGCCCCGTCCGCGGCGGCAAGCGCGCCGCGGCTCGGCCGTCAGTCCTGCAACCCCGCCGGCACCTTGCCGCCGTTGGCCGCGAGCTTGTTCATCACCTGACGGTGCAGCCAGATGTTCATGCCGGCGCTGTCGCTGGTGTCGCCCTTGAAGCCGAGCTCGGCGGCGAGCTCCTTGCGCGCCGAGAAGCTGCTGTCGAGGTCGAGCAGCTTCATCAGGTCGACGATCGACGTGCGCCAGTTCAGCTTCTGTCCGGCCGACTGGGCTTTCTCGTCGAGGATCTTCTCGACGTCGACCTGCGGCATCACCGCCGCGGCCGGCGCGGGCGCGGCGGCCGGCTGCCCCGGCGCCGGCGTGACCCCGGTGTTGGCCGACGGGCCGGGCTGCGGCGCCGACCGCGTCGGCGCGGCGCCGGGCGTCGTCTGCGGTGCCTGCGCGGTCTGCGTCGATTCTTTTGCGACCGCCGGATGGTTCTGCGGAAAGATCTTGCGCAACAGGTTGCCGAACATGCTCATCGCTGACTCCTCTGGTGGGTTCGAAGACCGGCGGATTGTCGAAGCCGCGCCGCGTACGGACCTGTCGGTGCAGGGACGCGGGCGTCGTCGGACGGCGCGCCGTCGGGGAAGCTCCGGCTGCGGCGGTGTCGGCCTACGCCTAGCATCGGCGGTTCGCCGCCCATAGGAGTCCCGATGTACGCCCAGCAGGTCGAGACCGGCGCCGACCGCGTCCGCGCGGTGGCCGAGATGTCGCCGCGCGAGCGCGAATTCCAGGCGCGCATCGACGCCGGCGTGAAGATCGAGCCGAAGGACTGGATGCCCGACGGCTACCGCAAGACGCTGGTGCGGCAGATCTCGCAGCACGCGCATTCGGAAATCGTCGGCCAGCTGCCCGAAGGCAACTGGGTGACGCGCGCGCCGACGCTCGAACGCAAGGTGATCCTGCTCGCCAAGATCCAGGACGAGGCCGGCCACGGGCTGTACCTGTACAGCGCCGCCGAGACGTTGGGCGTGTCGCGCGACGACCTGCTCGACGCGCTGCATTCCGGCCGCGCGAAGTACTCGAGCATCTTCAATTACCCGACGCTGTCTTGGGCCGACATCGGCGCGATCGGCTGGCTCGTCGACGGCTCGGCGATCGTCAACCAGATCCCGCTGTGCCGCTGCTCGTACGGCCCTTACGCGCGGGCGATGGTCCGCATCTGCAAGGAAGAGTCGTTCCACGCGCGCCAGGGCTACGACATCATGTTGGCGCTGGCACGCGGCAGCGCCGAGCAGCGACGGATGGCGCAGGACGCGCTCGACCGCTGGTGGTGGCCGTCGCTGATGATGTTCGGCCCGTCGGACGCCGATTCGGTGAACAGCGTGCAGAGCGCGCAGTGGCGCATCAAGCTGCACTCCAACGACGAGCTGCGCCAGCGGATGGTCGACCAGACGGTGCCGCAGGCGCAGTACCTGGGACTGTCGATCCCCGACCCCGAGCTGCGCTTCAACGACGCCACCGGCCACTGGGACTTCGGCGCGATCGACTGGGCCGAGTTCCACGCGGTGCTGAAGGGCCACGGCCCGTGCAACCGCGACCGGCTGCGCACGCGGGTGCAGGCGCACGCCGACGGCGCATGGTTCCGCGACGCGCTCGTCGCCCACGCCGACAAGCACGCCGCCGCGCCGCGCGCGGCCTGACGCGCGGCGCGAACGGAGCAATCGAACGGAGCAATCGATGGCGCGCGAATGGCCGCTGTGGGAGGTGTTCATCCGCAGCCAGCACGGGCTGGCGCACCGTCACGTCGGCAGCCTGCACGCGAGCGACGCCGAGATGGCGATCAACCACGCGCGCGACGTCTACACGCGGCGCAACGAAGGCGTCGGCATCTGGGTCGTTCGCGCCGCCGACATCGTGTCGAGCAGCCCCGGCGACAAGTCTGCGCTGTTCGACCCGGCCGACAGCAAGGTCTACCGCCACCCGACGTTCTTCCCGATGCCCGACGAGGTCAAGAACCTGTGACCGGGCAGGCGATGTTCGACGTCGCACTGCGCCTCGGCGACGACGCGCTCGTCCTCGGCCAGCGGCTCGGCGAATGGGTCGGCAAGGGCCCGGCGATCGAGGAGGACCTCGCGCTGACCAACACCGCGCTCGACCTGCTCGGCCAGGCGCGGCTGTGGTTGACCCTGGCCGGCGACACCGAAGGCGCGGGCCGCGGCGAGGACGCTCTGGCGTTCCTGCGCGACGCGCACGACTTCCGCAACCTGCTGCTCGTCGAGCAGCCCAACGGTAGCTATGCCGAGACGCTGGTGCGGCAGTTCTTCTTCGACGTCCGCCACCACCTCGTGCTCGGCGCGCTCGCCACGTCGGCCGCGCCGCCGGTCGCCGCGATCGCCGCCAAGGCGGTCAAGGAAGTGCGCTACCACCGCCGGCGCAGCACCGACCTCGTCGTTCGCCTCGGCGACGGCACCGCGGACAGCCGCGCGCGGATGCAGGCCGCGGTCGACGAGCTGTGGATGTGGACCGGCGAGATGTTCGAAGGCGACGCGGTCGACGCCGCCGCCGCCGACGCCGGCGTCGCGCCGCACCCGGCGACGCTGCGCGACGTGTGGCTCGGCGAAGTCCGCGCAACGCTGGCCGCGGCGACGCTCGCGTGCCCGCCGGGCGATGCGTGGATGCAGCGCGGCGGCCGCCAGGGCCGGCACACCGAGCACCTGGGCTATCTGCTCGCCGAGATGCAGTTCCTGCAGCGCGCCTACCCCGGGGCGACGTGGTGAGCAGCGCCGCGGCGCCCGCATCGACCGCGCCGGTCGACACCGCGCAGGTCTGGCGCTGGCTCGACGCGGTGCCCGACCCCGAGATCCCGGTGCTGTCGGTCGTCGACCTCGGCATCGTCCGCGACGTGCAGTGGCAGGCCGGCGAAGCCGACGCCGGGGCGACCTGCGTCGTCACCGTCACGCCGACGTATTCCGGCTGCCCGGCCACCGGCGTGATCGGCCGCGCGATCGTCGACGAGCTCGCTCGCCGCGGGGTCGCGCGCGTGCAGCTCCAGACGCGGCTCGCGCCGCCGTGGACCACCGACTGGATCAGCGACGCCGGCCGGCGCAAGCTGCGCGACTACGGCATCGCGCCGCCGGTCGGCAGCGCCGCCGAGCAGACCGTCGCGGTCGACGCGATCGGCGGCCGCGGTCGCGCCGACGCCGCCGACCTGCCCTCGGGCGTCGCGTGTCCGCGCTGCGGGTCGACCGCGGTGCGGATGGTCAGCCGCC
>CBDUBX010000104.1:0-8419 GCA_965365495.1 uncultured Burkholderiales bacterium | reverse complement strand
AGCTCGCGCACGACCCAGTCGCACTTCGCGCTGCCGCCGGCGATGCCGACGACGCGGCAGCCCTTGATCCGCGCGAGCTGGCCGACGGTCTGGCCGACCGCGCCGGCAGCGGCCGAGACGACGACCGTCTGCCCCGGCACCGGGCGGCCGACGTCCATCAGCCCGAAATACGCGGTCATGCCGGGCATGCCGAGCACGTTGAGCCATTGCGGCAGCGTGCCCGCCTTCAGGTCGATGCGCTGCAGCGCGCCGCGTTGCAGCGCGTCGGCGTCGCCGCGCCAGTACTGCTGCGCACCGAAGCTGCCGGTCACGTGCTCGCCGACCGGCCACGCGGCGTTGCGCGACGCGACGACGACGCCGGCGCCGCCGGCGCGCATCACGTCGCCGATCGCCACCGGCGCGATGTAGCTCTTCGCGTCGTTCATCCAGCCGCGCATCGCCGGGTCGAGCGACAGCGCGAGCACACGGACGACGACGCCGCCGTCATCCGGCGCGCCGGCCGGCTCTTCGGTGGTCTGCCAGCACGCCGCGTCGGGCAACCCCGTGGGGCGCGCGGCGAGACGGATCTGGCGGTTGGGCGTGCTCGGGTCGAGTTCGGTCATGCGGTCCTCGGCAGTCGGTGCGCAGCGATCGTAGCGACCGTGTGCAACCGACGTGCCGGGCGCAGCGGCAGCGCTGCGCTTGCTTGAAGCGCAGCGGCAGGCGACCGGCGGCGCGGCGTCAGTTGCCGAGCGGCACGCGGCGCCAGTTCGTCACGCTCAGCCCACGTGCCGAGTTGAAGACGCCCGGCACCGACCGCAGCTTGCCGGTGTCGGTGCCGGCAATCAGCCGCGGCACGCCGTTGACCGCGAAGAAGCGCAGGTCGGTGACGAGGCCGTCGAAGTCGTCGTTGTAGGCGATGGTCGCGCCGCCGGGACCGACAAGGACCGAACGCCCGGTGCCGAAGTTCAGCGCGTAGACGCGGCTGTTGCCCGAAGGGTTGCAGACGTCGGCGTTGGGCAGCGTCGTCGTGAAGGTCACCAGGCCGAACGCCGACGACGGGTCGTTGACCAGCCGCCAGCCGGTGGTGCCGGTCGCGCCGAGCCCGAGCTCGATGTACCAGCCGGCCTGCGACGCCGCGCTGAACGCGATGTCGTCGAGCGTGTTGGTGTTGTCGGCCAGGTTGCCGCGGATCACCGGGTAGACGACGCCCGACGGCAGGTCCGCCGCGGTCCCGAAGCGCGCGGCGCCGCCGTCGATCAGCGCGTAGAAGCTGTGCTGCCGCGCCGAGACGACGTGGCTGTTGTCGAGCATCAGCCCGGTGCCGACGAGGATGTAGCGCTTGCCGGTCTTCGGGTCGGTCTCGACCAGCGGTCGCGTCGTCACCGGCTGGCGGTTGCCGAGCGCGTCGGTCAGCGCCGCGATCTGCGTCGGCGCCGGGTAGGCCCCGGTCGGCGCGGTGACGTCGAGGCGCCAGACCTTGCCTTGCAGGTCGCCGGCGTAGACCGCATCGGCGGTGAGGTCGCGCCGGTCGAGGACGAACGCATTGGTGTGCGCCAGACCGGCCGGGTCGCCTGCGGTGCCCGACCCGGTGGCGATCTTCTGGATCAGCCCGCCGGTGCGCGGGTTGACGACGAAGAAGTAGCCTTGGCCATCGGTGTTGTTGTAGCCCGACGCGAAGACGACGACCCAGCCGTGCTGGCGCGTCTTGACGACCGTCGGCTCGCCGTAGCTGTGGCCCATGTCGGGGTCGGTGAACTCCCACAGCACCTTCGACGCGACCGCCGCCTCGCTGGTCATCGACGCCGGGTCGGTGACGTCGATCGCGTAGTACGCCTTGCCGCCCTTGCCGAGGCCGCCGATCAGCACCGTGCGCCAGTCGGTTCCACTGCCGCCGACGGTCCGGCCGAAGTCGATGTCGAACGCGACCGGGCTGGCATTGACGTAGTAATGGTGGGCAAACGTCGGCCGGCCGAGCGCGGCCAGCCCGTCGACCAGCGGCGTGGCATTGGGCCCGGCGAACAGCGCCGACGGCACGTAGGCGAAGACTTCGCGGCCGGCGCCGACGCCGGTCAGCGCGCCGTTGAACGCGTGCAGCAAGCCGTCGTTGGCGCCGACGTAGACGAGCGTCGGCCGCGTCGACCACGCCGACTTGAACGCGCCGTAGCCGGGGTTCGACGCGTTCGACAGCGGCAGGCTCGGCGGCCCGACCGGCCGAGCCTTCGAGCCGACGATGTCGCCGAGCAGCCCCGTGCGCGTGCGGTACTTCTTGCTGCTGCCGGCCGCGGTCGAGGCCATCTCGTGCAGCCGGTCGCCGCGCAGGTAGTTCAGGTAGTCGGCGCCGTCGACGCCGTCGCGGTAGTCGGTGTCGAGCGTGGCGAGCTGCGTCGGATCGATGCTGCCCACGCGGAACGGCACGCCGGTGCCGGCGACGGGGCTCCACGTGACAACTCGGCGGTCGAGGTCCCAGCCGGTGCCGGCGAGCTGCAGCGCGAGCTTGGCCGCGGCGCTCCACCGCGGCTCGGCGGTCGGCGCGCCGTCGGCGGCCTCGAAGCGCAACTCGCTGGCGGCGAGCTCGCCGGTCCACGTCTCGGAGTCGAACTGCGCGGCAAAGCTCGCGTTGCCGGTCAGCGCCACCTGCGGCAGCGCCGTCGAGAACGACGTCGTGTACGCGCGCAGCGCCGCGGCAATGCTCGCGAACGCCTTGGTCAGGCTGTCGACCATCTGGTCGGGGCGCGCGACGGTGAAGTAGTTGTCGGGCCGCGGCTGGCCGCCGACGGTGTCGGTGTTCGTGCGCCACCAGGCTTCGGGCAGCGCCGTCGAGTGGGTGTACGGCGAGAAGTCTTCGGGCACCTTGAAGCCGCCGTACTTGGCCGCGAGGTAGAACTGGTTGTTCGACACGTAGTCGCCGAACTCGAGCACGTCGAGCCAATAGGTCTGCACCGACTGCCGGCCGTCGAGGTCGGGGCGGATGTCGCGCGTGTTCGCGTCGTAGGCCAGCCCGGCCATCAGGTAGCTGCCGTTGCTGATCGTCGCGGTGCCGAGCGATGCGCCCATGCCCTGCAGCGAGCCGACCTTGTTGGTCGCGGTGCGCGCGTCGACGGTAGCGTCGCCCGACACCTGCGCCGGCTTGGCCGGCGTGCCGTCGGACGTGCTGCCCGGCAGGTTCCTGTCCCAGTTGGTGTTGGTGTCGCCGATGCCGAGGATGAAGTTGCGCTGGCACGTCAGCTTGCGGCCGCCGAGCACCTGCACCGGATCGCCCCACTTGTGGACGTCGGACGACTCGTCGATGCCGAACACCGGGAAGCCGTCGATCAGCCGGGTCTTGTTGGCGTCGGTCGAGAAGTTCGTCCACGCCGGCACGTTGCCCTGGTTCTTCAGGTAACGCAGCGCGGCGTAGTACAGCTCGGACACCGGGTCGCGGCGCTTGTAGCTGCGCTGGAACTGGCCGAACTTGTTCAGATAGTTCATCACGCCGCTGTCGGTGACCGGCACGCCGAAGACTTCATACGTCGCCGGAACGTCGGGGTTCAGTCGCATCACGCCGGTCGTCGGGTCCCACTCCTTCAGCGGGTTGTCGATCGGGTCGGAGCCGGGGATCGTCTCGTTCGGGCCGATGAACTTCTGCCGCGCGCGCAGCACGCCGGCGTCGCGCATGTCGTCGGTCGGGTCGTTCAGGTAGCCGAAGGCGCTGTAGCGGATCTTCTCGGCGTACTGCTGCAGCAGGCCTTCGGGCTTGTAGTGGCCGCTTGGATAGGCCTTGCAATTGGCCTCGCGCGTGTAGCCGGCGCCCGCGTCGCAAACCTTGACGCGAGCGTAGAACGAGTAGATGCGGTCGTCGGCCAGCGTCAGCGACTGCGTGTAGGCGGTCGGCGTGCCGCCGGTGCCGTTGTCCAGCGACGCGCTCTTCGTGAACCACACCTGGTTGCCGCGCCGGCGCACGCTGACCTTCAGCGACGAGAACGTCAGCGGCGTGTGGTCGGCGATGACCGTCGCCGAAGGCGACGGCCGCGCCTTCAGCGGGTTGCTGCTCGACGTCGGGATCGCCGGGAAGTTGTCGTCGCCGCCGTTGTTGCTGTTGCTCGTCGCCCACGCGCGCTCGAGGATCGTCGTGTCGGTCGTGTCGACGACGCGGTAGCCGCCGGTCAGCGCCCAGCGGAACGGGTCGATCGCCTGCATCGTCAACCAGTTCAGGAAGTTGCCGCTCCAGGTGTCGCCGAGCGCCGTGCACTTGCGCCCGGTGGCCGCGCTCACCGGATAGAAGTGGCTGAGATCGGTGCCGGTCTCGGTGCCGGCGTGGTAGCGGTAGCACTTCTCGGGGTCGAAATAGCCGAGGTAGGACGCGCCGGCAACGAACGCACCCTGGTGTGCGACGCTGACCGCGGTCGGGAACTCGACGCTCAGCGCGAGCACGAGGTTTCCCGGCACCGACGTGTTGGTGAACAGCGGCTGGTCGGCGAGCGGCGTCGCCGCGTGGCCGGTCACCGCCGCGGCCGCGGCAGCGGCCAGCAATGCCGAGCGCGCTGCGGTCAGCGCGCGGCGCGGAAGGTCGCGGCGAGCGTTCATGCGGACCTCACAGGACGAAGGTGGTCTGGTAGTACGCCTGGGTGTTGCGCGGGCCGGTGACGCGCACGCTCAGGCGATAGGAAAACTGTCCGAGCAGCTGCGGCGCAAGGCTGTCCGAAGCGCTGCCGCCGCGGGTGCCGGCGCCGACTGCGCACTGCACGCCGGTCAGCGTCGACTCGTCGCCGACCGTGTTGCACAGCCGGTCGACGACCCAGCGCACGGTGACCGCCTGTTCGGCGACGACGATGTCGTTGGCCGGCGTCGCGACGTCGTCGAACGCGTCGTCGCTGAGCAGCGCCAGCGGGATGCCGGCGTCGTTGACCGGCAGCATCGTCGCGCGGTAGTTCGACGCGACTGCGTGGTCGGCGCGGGCGGCGGTCGTGCCGAGCGCGCCGGCGGGCTCGAACAGCGGCAGCACGGCAGCGGTGGCGCGCTCGCTCTGGTTCGCGAGGTCGCGCTGGAAGCCGAGGTTGCCGGAGGTCGCGAGCGACGTGTTGAACGACCGCACCAGCGCCACCGCGGCGACGAGCATGATCACCAGCGCCAGCAGCACGAACAGCAGCGTGACGCCGCGCTGGCGGCGATCGGCGCGCCGTGCAATGCGGCGGCGGCGGGGGCAGGCACAGGTTCTCATCGCGGCCTCTACAAGCCGATCAGCACGTTGCGCAGCGGCACCGTCGCCTCGACGACGCGGTGGCGATAGCGTTGGTCGTCGGTGGCGATCGTCACGATCTGGCGCAACGCGGTATCGAGGTCGGCGAACAGCGTCAGCGTCGCCGGGGTCACCGCCGCGCGATCGGCGCGCGTGCCGCGCAGCACCAGGCCGACGCGGATCGCGACGATGCGCTGCAGGTTGGCCGAGGCAACGGCGCTGCCGTCGAGCAGCGACGCGGTGTCCCAAGGGGCAACGCCGGGGTCGATCCACGCGTCGAGGACGCCGTCGGGGGTCGGCGACGTGTCGACGCCGTACAGCGCGCGCAGCTCGACGACGCCTTCGCTGAGCGGCATCGGCACGGTGCCGGTGGCGCCGAGCAGGTCCAGCGCGAACAGCGTCCGGTCGGCGCCGACGCCGTACAGCGTGAACGCCGGCGGGTTCACCGGTGCGGTGCCCGCCGCCGGCACGTTGCCGAGCGCGACGGCGACGCCGCCGGCGTTGGGGTTGAACGCCGACAGGTTGACGCCGACGCCGGCGGTCGTGTGGTAGGTCCCGGTGCCGCCGGTCAGCGAGACCGACGCGACGCCGGCGTTGAACTGCGGCGTGCCCGGCGCGGCGGCAGCGATGCCGGTGGTCTGCACGAGCAGGCATTCGGGGCGGCCATCGGCGATCAGCAACAGGTCGTTGCTGCGCAGGCCGATCGTGTGCTGCAGCTCGAGCGGCGACGCCGCGACGCCGGTGCCGGCGAGCTCGATCACCGACTCGGCCAGCCCGCTGTTGCCCTGCATCACCGCGATCACGTCGGAACCGGCCCCCGACTGGCCCTTGCCGATGACCACCGGCGCGACGCGCACCGCCTGCGTGAAGCCGCCGAACGGCGCCGGCCACGGCGTCGGCCGCGGCAGCCAGGTGCTGCCGTTGCGCGCGGCGTTGATGCGGCAGCCGAAGGTCGCACCCGGCAGGCTGGAAAAGCCCGAACCGGCGCCGCGCAGCGCGTTGTCGAGCAGATACGCGGCATACGCGCCGGTCTGGTTGACGTCGTTGGCGGCGAGCGTGCCGCGGCTTTGGCCTTCGTGGCGGATCAGCACCGTCGACACCGCGAGCGTCAGCACGAGGCCGATGACCATCGCGACGAGCAGCTCCATGATCGAGAAGCCGCGCTGCGCGAGATGGGCGCGGGCGGCCGGGGGGCGGGCGGGCAGCAGAGACATGGCGATTCGCGACAGGCGCTTTCAGGGGATGACGACCTGCGTCACGTACTGGTGGGTCGTCGTCGACGGCTCCGACGGCGCGCGCCACGTGACGCGGACCGTCGCGACGTCGTCGCCGTCGACGGTGACGCTGCCGGCGCCGTTGGGCAGCCCGACCGTCGCGGCGTCGCCGATGCGCGCGTTCCACGCCGCGAGCGTTGCCGGCGGCAGCGTCACGGTGTTGCGCGTCCACATCTCGGTGGCGATCTCGTTGGCGAGCAACGCCGCACGGTTGCTGTCCTCGGCGCCGACCGAGACCTGCGTCGCCCGCGCCTGCAGGGCGACGAGGCCGAGTAGGCCGAGCGAGAACACGAGGATCGCGACCAGCGATTCGACGAGGTTGACGCCGCGCTGCAGCGCGCGGCGGACGGGGCGGCGGGTCATGGCGGAGGGGTGGCGGTGGGGGTTCACGGGCAGCCGTCGGGCGTGGCGTCGGCCAGCGCACGCGCCGGGTCGCACAGGCGGATCTGGCCGCCGAGCGCGGCGGTGACGCGCAACGGGCGCTCGGCTCCGGCGCGCTCGACGACGTAGGTCGCCAGCGGCGCCCCCGGGTCGACAGTGCATTCGGCGCCGGCCACACCGGTGGCCGCCGCGGCGATCGCCACCCGCCGGCCGAGCGAGTTGAAGCAGATCGCCGCCGGGCCGGCGATCGCGACCCCGCCGGCGAAGTCGGCGATCGCCCCGCCCTGGACGAACGGCTCGAACGCCGGCGCCGCGGCGTCCACCGCGTCGCCGGGCAACGGAATCCAGCGCACCGCCCAATTCGGGCCGTCGGCGACCGCGGTCGCGCCGAGCCCCGGCTCGCCGGCGGTGAGGAAAAAGACGACCTGGCGGTTGCGCCGCAGCGCCTCGGCCTGCGCGGTGCGCAGGCCGTTCTGCAGCGTCTCGGCGACGCTGCGCACCTGCGTGTTGCGGATCCACGTCGCGAACGACGGCGCGGCGAGCGACAGCAGCACCGCCAGCAGCGCGACGGTGATTAGCAGCTCGACCAGCGTGAAGCCGCGGCCCGAGCGCCGATGCGGGGTCACGCGCACGGCTGGCCCTTCTTGACGATCCAGCGCGTCGCGCAGGTGTTCCAGCCGCTCGGCGCGGCGGTGGTCGCGCGCACGTCCTGCTGCGTCACCGTGTAGGTGAAGCCCGAAACCGGACCCGACCCGGCGGCTTGCAGGGTGTAGCTGTTGGCGGCGACCGCGGTGCACGACACGACGAAGTGGCCGAACGTGCGCTGCGCGACGTCGACGGCGCACGGCGTCGTGAACGCACCGACCGTCGCGAAGCTGCGGTTGTCCTGGAAGTGGCGCTCCATGTCGGCGCGCATCGACGCCAGCGCGGTCGTCGCGTCGACGAGCTGGCCGCGCAGGATGTGGTCGCGGTAGCTCGGGTAGGCCACGCCGGCGAGGATCGCGACGATGGCCACGGCGATCATCACCTCGATCAGCGTGAAGCCGCGCGCGCGGCGGCGCGTGCTTGCGGTCTGGATCACCGGAACCCCCTGCGAAATCGGTTGGGACTGGCACGGTTTTCGGCCGCCCCGCGCCGCGACTTGAGGCCCCGATTCGGCAACCGCTGGTCAGCGCGGGCCGTGGTCGGCGGCGGCGTGAACTCGGTCACGGTCGCCGCCAGCCCGACACCACAGCGCATAATTTCGGCCTTGCGAGCGCCGGACTTGATCTCTTTCGTCGGCATGCCGGGGTGCGGCAAGTCGACCGTCGCCCGCCATCTCGCGCGCCAGCTGGGGTTGGCCTTCGTCGACAGCGACACGGTCGTCGAAGCGCGGCTCGGCATGCCGATCCGCGACTGGTTCGAGCGCCACGGCGAGGCGTCCTTCCGCGACGTCGAGCAGGACGTCATCGACGAATTGACGACCGCGCCGCGCGGCGTCGTCCTGGCCACCGGCGGCGGCGCGGTGCTGCGGCCGTCGAACCGCGACGCACTGCGCTCGCGCAGCCACGTCGTCTACCTGCGCGCC
>CBDUBX010000103.1:0-8432 GCA_965365495.1 uncultured Burkholderiales bacterium | reverse complement strand
GCGGCGTTCGGCGGCTTCGAGGTCGCGGTGATGGTCGGCGTGATCCTGATGGCGGCGAGCAAGCGCCACCTGCTGATGATCGACGGCCTGCCGGCGTGCGCGGCGCTGATGCTCGCCGCCCGCATCGCGCAACCGGTCACCGACTACTGCCTGTTCTGCCGCAGCCACGGCCACCGCGGCCTCGACCAGGCGCTGACGCTGTTCCGCGCGTCGGCGCTGCTCGAGCTCGGCATGGCCAGCACCGACGGCACCGGCGCGACGCTGGCGTGGCCGCTGGTGCGCAGCGCCGCGGCGCTGCTGACCGAAGTCGCCGACGGCGAGGATCCCGGCCCGACGCGCCCCGGCGACCTGGCGCCGATCGAAGCCGACGACGTCGCTCCGGCCGCGGCGAGTCGCGCGGCGCGCTGACGGCCCGCGCCGCGGCGGCAGTTTCAGTCGGGTTCGGCCGGAGCGCCGGCGGGCCCGCTCGGCTCGGCGGGCGGCATCGGCGCGTCGGCCACCGGCGGCTGCGGTGCATCGCCGGGCCCGATCGGCGCGCGGTTTGGCATCGACAGCGGGCGCGGGCCGCCGGGAACGCCGCCGGCCAATGCGGCCGCGCCGGGCGTACCGGTGGCCGGTGGCGCCGGCGGCGCGAGCTGCAGCGACACCATCGCCGCGCCGCCGCGCGGGCCGAGCGCCGCGCCGCGCGGGTGCACCGCCTGCAGCACCTGCTCGCCGTCGACGATCGCGCCGACGCGGTAGGCGCGCGGCGGTTTGCCGTCGACGACGATCACCGCCACCCCTTCGCGCGCGGCATGCGCGGCGCGCGGCGCGACGACGCCGACGAGCTGAAACCGCGGGTCGGCGCGGACCGGCGCGGCAGCCACCGGCACGGCGACCGGCGCCAGGTCGGCGCCGAGCAGCCGCGACAGGTCGCCGCGCAGCCCGCCCGAAGGCGCGGCAATCTGCACCTGCGGCGGCACCGGCAGCGGCCGCACGAACAGCTTCAGCCCCCAATACAGCGCGCTCGCGGCGGCTGCGGCCCAGACGACGACGGTCCACCAGCGGGCTGACATGCGGCGATTATCATCGCCACCACCCCCTCGCCGCTGCACCGGCCCGTCGCGCACGACCGTTCGCGCGCGGCGCCGACCCCCGCCCTGCCATGCCGAGCCCGAACGCCGCCGCCGTCCACCCCTGCGCGGTGCGCCGCGCGCCGTCCGCCGGGTTCACGCTGATCGAGCTGCTGGTCGTGCTCGTGATCATTGGCGTGCTCGGCGCGCTGATCGTGCCGAACCTGTTCTCGAGCCTCGACGACGCGCGTTCGACCGCAGCACGCACCGACATCAACACACTGGTGCAGGGGCTCAAGCGCTACCGCCTCGACAACCAGCGCTATCCGAGCGCCGAGCAGGGGCTGACGGCGCTGGTCGCCAAGCCCACGGTCGGTGCGGTGCCGGCGAACTGGAAGCCGTACCTCGACAAGCTGCCCAACGACCCGTGGGGCCGCGCTTACCAGTACCTGAACCCGGGCGTGCGCGGCGACGTCGACGTCTTCAGCTTCGGCGCCGACGGGCAGCCCGGGGGCGAAGGCAACGATGCCGACATCGGCTCCTGGCAGTAGCCGCCGCCCCCCGCGCGCCACGGCGCGCCGCCGCGGCCGGCCGCACGGCTTCACGCTGGTCGAACTGCTGATCGTGCTGGCGATCGTCGCGATCGCCGCCGCCACCGTCGCCTGGGCGCTGCCCGACGACGACGCCGCGCGGCTCGAGGTCGAAGCCGCGCGGCTGGCCGCGCTGCTCGAGATCGCGCGCGGCGAGTCGCGCGTTGCCGGCGTGCCGGTGCGCTGGCGGCCGAACGCCGGCGACGCCGCGGGGCTGACGTCGTCGTCGAACGACGGCGCGGTCGACGACTTCGCCTTCGTCGGCCTGCCGCCGACGATGACGCTGCCGACGCGCTGGCTTGATGCGCGGATCCGCGCCGAGGTCGTCGGCGGCGGCGGCGCGCTGCTGCTCGGGCCGGAGGCGATCCTGCCGCCGCAGCGCGTCGTGCTGCGGCTCGATCGGCGCAGCGTCGAGCTGGCCAGCGACGGCCTCGGCCCGTTCACCGAAGACGCGCCGCCGGGCGCGGCGGCGCCGTGATGGCGCGGCCGCGGCAGCGGTCACGGCGCGGGCGCGGCTTCACGCTGCTCGAAGTGCTGGTCGCGCTGGCCGTCACCGCGATCGCGCTCGGCGCCGGGCTGCGCGCTGCCGGCGTGCTCGTCGACAACGCCGCGCGGCTGGCCGACGTCACCGTCGCCGGCTGGTGCGCCGACAACCAGCTCACCGCGCTGCGGCTGGCGAACGCCTTCCCCGGCATCGGCGACAGCGAGTTCGTCTGCGAGGAGCTCGGCCGCGAATGGCGCGGCACGCTCGTCACGCGGCCGACGCCCAACCCGAACTTCCGCCGCGTCGACGCGCGCGTCGCCGACGCCTCCGGCGTACCGCTGGTGACGCTGTCGACGGTGGTGTCGCTGCCGTGACCGCGCCGAGCGCGGCGGTTTTCGGCAGCGGCAGCGGCGCGGCGCGCGCGCGGCTCGGCGGCGGCGGCGCGCCGCACCCGGGCGCACCGCGCCGCGGCGGCTTCACGCTCGTCGAGGTGCTCGTCGCGCTGTTCGCGATGGCGCTGCTCGCCACACTCGGCTGGCGAGGGCTCGACGGCGTGCTGCGCGCGCGCGACGCGAGCCGCGCATCGATCGACGCGACGTCGCGGCTCGCGACGGTGCTCGCGCAGTGGGAGCACGACCTCGGCGCGCTGCACGACACCGCGGTCGTGCCGGCGATCGCCTTCGACGGCCTGAGCCTGCGGCTGACGCGGCGCGTCGACGGCGGCGTCGCGCTCGTCGTCTGGTCGGTGCGCAGCGGCACGTGGCAGCGGTGGACGACGCCGGCGGTCGTCGACGCGGCGCAGCTGCAGGAGCTGTGGCTGCAAAGCCAGCAGCTGCAGGGCACCGAGCCCGGGCACCTCGCGGTCGTCGAAGGCGCCGCCGATTGGCAGCTGTACTTCCACCGCGGCAGCACGTGGAGCAACGCGCAGTCGAGCGCCGGCGTCGTCGTCGCGCCGCCGCTCGACGCTGCCAGCGGCGCGGCCAGCGCGCCGGCGATCGTCCGCGAAGCGCTGCCGAACGCGGTGCGGCTCGTGATCACGCTGCCCGAAGGACGGCTGACGCGCGACATCGCGCTCGGCCCGCAGGGTTCGTGACGCGCCGCCGTCAGCGCGGCGTCGCGCTGCTCGTCGCGATGGTCGTCGTCGCGCTCGTCGTCACGGCTGCCGGCGGCATCGTCTGGCAGCAGACGCGAGCGGTCGAGCTCGAAGCCGCCGAGCGCGCGCGCCGGCAGGCGACGTGGATCCTCGCCGGCGCGCTCGACTGGGCGCGGCTGATCCTGCGTGAAGACGGCCGCACCAACCGCATGCGCCCCGAGCCGTACGACTCGCTCGACGAGCCGTGGGCGACGCCGCTGGCCGAGGCGCGGCTGTCGACGTTCCTCGCCGCCGACGCCGACAACACCGTCGACAGCGCGCCCGAAGCGTTCATCTCGGGCGCGATCGCCGACGCGCAGTCTCGGCTGAACCTGCGCAGCGTCGTCGCTGCCGACGGCACGCCGGCGCCGGCGCCGCTCGAAGGGCTGCGCCGGTTGTGCGACCTGGTCGGCGTCGCGCCCGAGACCGCGTCGCAGATCGCCGTCGGCCTCGGCCGCGCGCTGGCGCCGGCGACGGTCGGCGAAGACGGCGTTGCGACGACGCCGGCCGACCGACCGCTGCTGCCGGCGCGGCTTGAAGACCTGGCGTGGCTCGGCGTCGACGCCGCTGCGCTGCAGCGGCTCGCGGCATACGTCGAGCTGCTGCCCGGCCCGGCGCCGGTGAACCTCAACACCGCGTCGCCCGAAGTGATCGTCGCGGCGATCGACGGCATCGCGCTGGCCGACGCCGAGCGCATCGTGCAGGCCCGCGCGCGCGCGCCGCTGAAGAACCTCGTCGAGGTGCAGGCGCTGCTCGCGCCGACGGTGACGCTCGACGCGACGCGCGTCGCGGTGATGTCCAGCTACTTCGACGTCGCCGGCCGGTTGCGGCTCGACGACCGCGTGCTCGAAGAGCGGTCGCTGCTCGTCCGCCGCGGCAACCGCGTCGACGTGCTGCGCCGCGAGCGCCGCAGCTCGATGCTGCCCGCCGGCTGAATCCGCCTTCGGCGGCGGCGAACGCGGCGACAATGCGCGGTCGAACCGAGCCCCGCCCGGGCGCACCGTACCCATGTCCGTGCTGTTGATCCTGCTGCCGCCGCGCGATCGGCTCGGGACTCGCGCCGCAGCCGCCGATGCCGCGGCGCCGGTGCGGTTGCCGGCCGAGTGGCACTGGGTGCTGAGCAGCGACGGCCGCACCGTCGACGACACCGGCCGCTCGCCGACCGCGCTGCTGCCGCGTGCGCACAGCGCGATGCTGGTGCTCGCCGAAGGCGACGTCAGCTGGCACCGCGTCGACGTGCCGAAGGCGCCGGCGTCGCGGCTGCGTGCGGCGCTGTCGGGCGTGCTCGAAGACGCGCTGCTCGACGACGAGCCGGCGCTGCACCTGGCGCTCGGGCCGGGAGCCGCACCGGGGCGCAACGGCTTCGTCGCGGCCACCCACCGCGGCTTTCTCGCTGCGGCGATCGCCGCGCTCGAAGCCGCCGGCCACGGCGTGCCGCGCGTCGTCGCGACGGCGACACCGCTCAGCGCCGGTGCGCGCGGCCACTTCCACACCCGCGTCGACGACGACGCCGACGCACCGCCGTGGTTGACGCTCGCCGACGGCGATGGCGTGGCCTGCGTGCGCCTGGGCGGCGCGCTGGCGCGCGCGCTGCAGCCCGCGGCCGACGTCGACGTGCGCTGGACCGCGACACCCGCTGCGGCGGTTGCCGCCGAGCGCTGGCTCGGCGCGCCGGTCGCGGTGTGGAGCGACGCCGAACGCGCGCTCGAAGCCGCCGGCAGCGACGTCAACCTGCGCCAGTTCGAACTCGCGCCGCGGACGCGCGGCATGCGCGCGCTGGGGCTGGCCGCGCGCCGCCTGCTGAGCCGCGAATGGCGCGCGCTGCGCATCGGCCTTCTTGCGCTGGTCGTGCTGCAGCTCGTCGGGCTCAATGCCTACGCGTGGCAGCAGCGGCGTGCGCTCGACGCGCAGCGCATGGAGATGGAAGCTCTGCTGCGCAGCGCCCACCCCGGCGTGCGCGCCGTGCTCGACGCGCCGCTGCAGATGGTGCGCGAGACCGAACGGCTGCGCGCCGCCGCCGGCGTGCCCGGCGCCGGCGACCTCGAAGCGCTGCTCGCCGCCGCCGCCGGCGCGTGGCCCGACGGCCAAGGCCCGGTGCGCGCGCTGCGCTTCGAGCCGGGCCGGCTGGCGCTTGCCGCCGACGGTTTCGGCGACCCGCAGCTCGTGCAGTTCCGCGAGCGCTTGCGCAACGCCGGCTACGTCGTCGAGATCGCCGACGGCCGCGTCGTGGTCACGCGCGCGCCGGCCGAAGAGGGGTTGCCGTGATGGGCGCTGGTGATGACCGTCGCAGCGCCGATGCAACCAGCCGCCGCGCGCAGCGCGGCGCAGTGGCCGTCGGCTCGGCGCTGACCGCGCTGCGCGTGCCGCCGCCGCTGCGCGCGTGGTGGCGCGCGCTGGCGCCGCGCGAGCGCGCGCTGGTCGGCGTCGCCGCCGCGGTGCTGGCGCTGTTCGTCGTCTGGGCGGTGGCGATCGCGCCGGCGTGGCGCACGCTGGCCACCGCCGTCACCGAGCGCGACGCGCAGCAGCACCAGCTGCAGTCGATGCAGCGGCTGGCCGACGAGGCCGCCGCGCTGCGCGCGACGCCGCGCGTCGACCGTGAGCGCGCCGCGGCGGCGCTGCGTGCGGCCACGGTGCGCCTCGGTACGCAGGGTTCGATGCAGCTGCAGGGCGACCGCGCGGTGCTGACCGTCAACGACGTGTCGACGCAGGCGCTCGGCGACTGGCTCGCCGAAGCGCGCGCCGGCGCGCGCGCGCAGCCGGTCGACGCCAACCTCGTGCGCGGCGCCGGCGGGTTCAGCGGCAGCGTCGTCGTCGCGATCGGGGGCGGCGGCTGATGCGGCTGGCGGCGCTCGGCGCGCTGCTCGGCGCGGTCGTCGCGTTGCTGGCGTTCGCGCCGGCGAGCTGGCTCGCCGGCTGGCTCGCCGACGCGTCGTCAGGCCGGCTGCTGCTCGCCGACGCGCGCGGCACCGTGTGGCGCGGCAGCGCGGTGCTGGTGCTGACCGGCGGCGCCGGCAGCCGCGACGCCAGCGCGCTGCCCGGCCGGCTGCAGTGGACGATCGGCGTCGACGGCGCGGCGCTCGGCGTGCGCGCGCAGCACGCGTGCTGCATCAACGGCACGCTGCGGCTGCGCGTTCGCCCGGGCGTCGACCGGCTACGGGTCGAACTCGCGGCGCACGACGGCGCGGTCGGCCAATGGCCGGCCGAATGGCTGGCCGGGCTGGGCACGCCGTGGAACACGCTGCAGCCGAGCGGCTCGCTGCAGTTGTCGAGCCCCGGGCTCGGCGTCGAATCGGTCCACGGCCGCTGGCGCTTCGACGGCCGCGCCGACATCGAGCTCGCGAGCATCGCGTCGCGCGTGTCGCGGCTGCCGGTGCTCGGCAGCTACCGCCTCGAACTCGACGCGGCGGCGTCGGGCGACGACGCCGCGACGCTGCGGCTGTCGACGCTCGAAGGCCCGCTGCTGCTCGACGGCCGCGGCGAATGGGCCGGCGACGCGCTGCGCTTTCGCGGCGAGGCGCGCGCCGCTGCGGGCTTCGAGGCGGCGCTGAACAACCTGCTCAACATCATCGGACGGCGCAACGGCGCGACGTCCGTCATTGCGATCGGATGACCATGACCTTTGCGCCCCTGACCCGCGCGGCGGCGCGCCGTGCCGCCGCGGCCGCCGTCGCCGCGGCGCTGCTGCTGCCGCCGCCGGCGCTCGTCGCCCAGCCGGTGGCGTCGCGCGCGCCGGTGACGGTGAACTTCGTCAACGCCGACATCGAAGCCGTGACGCGCGCGTTCGCGGCGATGATCGGCCGCACGATCGTCGTCGACCCGCGCGTGCGCGGCACGGTCACCGTCTACAGCGAGCAGCCGCAGTCGATCCGCGAGGCGTATGCCGGTTATCAGGCGGCGCTGCGCGGGCTTGGCTTCGCGATCGTCGAGAGCGGCGGGCTGCTCAAGGTCGTCCCCGAGGCCGAAGCCAAGCTGCAGGCCGGCACGGTGTCGATCGGCGACGTCGGCGCGCGCACCAACCAGGTGATGACGCAGATCTTTCCGCTGCGCTTCGAGACGCCGAACAACCTTGTGGCGGTATTGCGGCCGCTGATCAGCCCGAACAACACGATCAACGCCGCGACGGCGAGCAACTCGCTGATCATCACCGACTACGCCGACAACTTGCAGCGGCTGGCGCGGATCATCGCCGCGCTCGACCAGCCGAGCGGCACCGACGTCGAGATCGTGCCGCTGCAGCACGCCGTCGCCGCCGACATCGCGCCGCTGGTGCAGCGGCTGTCCGACGGCGGCACGACCACCGCCGCACCCGGCGTGGCCGGCATCGGCGCGCTCGGCGGCGCGACGGTGATCGCCGACTCGCGCAGCAATTCGCTGATCCTGCGCGCCGCCAACCCGTCGCGGCTGGCGACGCTGCGGTCGACGGCGCTGGCGCTCGATCGGCCGACCAAGCTCGTCGGCGACGGCGGCGGGCTGTGGGTCGTCTACCTGAAGAACGCCGACGCGGTGAAGCTCGCGACCGTCGTCCGCGCGGCGTTCAGCGCATTCGGCGGCACGCTCGCCGGCGGCGCCACGACAGCGGCCGTGCCGACGCCGAACCAGCCGAGTCCGCCCGCGGGCGGTCTCGGCTCGAACGTCGGCGGCGGCAGCACCAGCGTCGGCGGCGGCGCGCTCGCGGCGTCGCCGCAACCTTCGACCGGCGGCTTCATCCAGGCCGACCCGTCGACCAACTCGCTCGTCATCACCGCGCCCGAGCCGCTGTACAAGCAGGTGCGCGCGCTGATCGACCAGCTCGACACGCGGCGCGCGCAGATCTACATCGAAAGCATGATCGTCGAGGTGTCGCCGTCGGACGCCGCCGACTTCGGCATCCAGTGGCTCGGCCTGCACGCCAAGAGCGGCGACCGCTGGGGGCTGGTCGGCGGCACCAACTTCCCCGGCAGTTCGCCCGGCATCATCGACATCAACACGTCGGCGGCGGCCGGCGAGATCAACCTCGGCGCGGGCTTCAACATCGGCCTGCTGCGCGCGATCAACGGCACGCCGACGCTGGCGGCGATCGCGCGCGCGCTGCAGACGCAGACCGAGACCAACATCGTGTCGACGCCGAATCTGATCACGCTCGACAACGAGGAGGCGAAGATCGTCGTCGGCGAGAACGTGCCGTTCATCACCGG
>CBDUBX010000102.1:0-8474 GCA_965365495.1 uncultured Burkholderiales bacterium | reverse complement strand
GTGTCCCACTGGCCGAGCAGCTTGTAGGTGCCGAGCTGCTTCGGCGCGCCGGCGGTCCAGGTGTAGCCGTCGCGCGGCGCCTCCCACGCGTTCTTCGTGCCGATCGCCCCAGAGCCGCCGGGCTGGTTGACGACGACGACGCGCTGCTTCAGCTCGTCCTCGATCACCGACGCGGTCAACCGCGTCACCTGGTCGGTGGCGCCGCCGGCACCCCACGGCACGATGATCGTGATCGGCTTGGTCGGCTTCCACGGATAGTCCTGCGCCATGGCCGGCAGCGCGGCGACCGCCAGCAGCGCCGCTGCGGTGGAAGTGGACAGCGCGCGCAACAGCGCTCGTGGCGCGGCCCGGTGGTCTTTCGGCGTCATCGTCGTCACCTCGCGATTTATCTGTACGGTTAATTTGCCGCGGCAGTATCGGCCGCTGCCGCGACGCCTGTCAATTCCGTTCGTCCCCCGTCCGGCGCCTGCCGCCCGAGCGGCATCCAGGGGTTCCCGCGGCCGACGCGGCGCGACGCGCGGGTTGACCCGCCAGGCATCGCGGCGTACAGTCAATTCACCATTTGGGGAGTCCCGGGGTCGGCAATCGGGCTCGTCGCCCCGTCTTTTCACCCCTCCGCCACGTCAGGAGTGCGCGATGGCCCTGTCCACCGCCGAAATCGCCCTGTACCGCCACGTCGGCCATCTCACGGTGCCGGGCGTGTTCGGCGCGGCGACGACCGCTGCGCTCGTCGACGACATCCGCGACTGGGGCGACGCCTTCGTCGCCGACCTGCCCGCCGAGCAGCGCGCGTGGTACGTCGACGGCGGCGTCACCGCGCGCACCGTGCTGCGCAAACTCGACAACCCGCACTACCACCGCGCGGCGGTGCGCGAGCTCGCCGCAGCGCCGGCGCTGGTCGAACTCGTCGAGGGCTTCATCGGCCGCGGCGTCACCGTCTATTTCAGCCAGGTGTTCTTCAAGCCGCCCGAAGGTGGCGGGCCGAAGCCGGCGCATCAGGACAACTACTACTTCGGCCCGAACGACGAGGAAGGCGTGGTCACCGCATGGGTCGCGCTCGACGACGCGACGCTCGACAACGGCTGCCTGTACTTCGGCGAAGGCACGAACTTGGGGCCGGTCTACCCGCACGTCGCGCCGGCCGACGAGCCATTCAACCTGCAGCTGACGCCCGAGATCCTCGCGCGCCAGCCGATGACGCCGGCGCCGGTGCGCCGCGGCGGCGTGTCGTTCCACCACGGCAACACGTTCCACCAGTCGAGCGCCAATCACTCGACGCAGTGGCGCCGCGCGATAGCGCTGCACTACGTCAACGCGACAACGACCTTCGACCACCCGGCGCTGCCGTACGACCCTGCGCTGAAGCTGCGCGTCAGCTGAGGCGCCACCGATTCACAGCGAGCAACATGACCGACCACCACCAACGACTCGGCATCGTGATGCACGGCGTCACCGGGCGCATGGGCTTGAACCAGCACCTGATCCGCTCAATCGTCGCGATCCGCCGCGACGGCGGCGTGACCCTGGCCGACGGCACACGCGTGCTGCCCGACCCGATCCTCGTCGGCCGCGACGCCGCCAAGCTCGCGGCGCTGGCGCGCGAGCACGGCATCGAGCGACACGGCACCGACCTCGACGCGGCGCTCGGCGACCCGCGCGACACGGTGTTCTTCGACGCCGGCACGACACAGATGCGGCCGGCGCTGCTGGCGCGCGCGCTGCGCGCCGGCAAGCACGTCTACTGCGAGAAGCCGATCGCCACCAACCTCTGCGAGGCGATCGAGATCGCCCGGCTCGCGCAGGCGTCGGGGCTGAAGCACGGCGCGGTGCAGGACAAGCTGTTCCTGCCCGGGCTGCGCAAGCTGGCGATGCTGAAGGCCGCCGGCTTCTTCGGCCGCATCCTCAGCGTTCGGATCGAGTTCGGCTACTGGGTGTTCGAAGGCGACCTGCAGCCGATCCAGCGGCCGAGCTGGAACTACCGCACCGAAGACGGCGGCGGCATCGTCCTCGACATGGTGTGCCACTGGCGCTACGTGCTCGACAACCTGTTCGGCGAGGTGCAGGCGGTGTCGTGCCTGGCGACGACGCACCTGCCGCGCCGCTGGGACGAAGCCGGCCGGCCATACGACGCGACCGCCGACGACGCGGCGTACGCGACCTTCATGCTGCGCGGCGCCGACGGCGAGCCGGTCGTCGCGCAGGTCAACAGCTCGTGGACGACGCGCGTGCGCCGCGACGACCTCGTCACCTTTCACGTCGACGGCACGAAGGGCTCGGCGGTCGCCGGGCTGCAGGACTGCCGCGCGCAGTCGCTGGTCGCGACGCCACGCCCGGTGTGGAACCCCGACGTCAAGCAGGAGATGGACTTCTTCGGCCAGTGGCAGGAAGTGCCCGACACGCAGGTCTACGACAACGGCTTTCGCGTGCAGTGGGAGGCGTTCATCCGCCACGTCGTCGCCGACGCGCCGTACCGCTGGACGCTCCCCGAAGGCGCGAAGGGCGTGCAGCTCGTCGAGGCGGCGCTGCAGTCGTCGCGCGAGCGCCGCTGGGTCGACGTGCCGCCGCTGGCGATCTGACGATGGCCCAGCTCACGTTGTTGACCGCCGACGGCCGCTCGCTGGCGCGCTACACAGTGCGCGAGCCGACGGCGGCCGCGCATTCGGCCCGCGACGTGCCGGCCGCAGCCGCGGTCGGCGGCACGTGGAACCGCATCGCGTACTCGGCGGCGCACGTCGTCGCCGACCCGCGCGCCGCGGTCGACCCGTGGCTCGACTGCGCGATCGACTGGGACGCGACGATCGCCTACCGGCAGCGGCTGTGGTCGCTCGGCCTGGGTGTGGCCGAGGCGATGGACACCGCACAGCGCGGCATGGGGCTCGACTGGCCGACGTCGCTCGAGCTGATCCGCCGCTCGGTGGACGCCGCGCGCGATGTCCCCGGCGCGCGGCTGGCCTGCGGCTGCGGCACCGATCAGCTGCCGCCGCACGCCGCGCGCGGCGTCGACGACGTGATCCGCGCCTACGACGAGCAGATGGCGGCGATCGAAGCCGTCGGCGGCAAGCTGATCGTGATGGCCAGCCGCGCGCTGGCGCGCGTCGCGATGTCGCCGGCCGACTACGAGCGCGTCTACGACCACGTGCTGCGCCAGGCGCGCGAGCCGGTGATCCTGCACTGGCTGGGCGAGATGTTCGACCCCGCGCTGGCCGGCTACTGGGGCGGCGCCGACACCGGTGCTGCGATGTCGACCGCGCTCGGCGTGATCGCGGCCAACGCCGCGAAGGTCGACGGCATCAAGATCTCGCTGCTCGACAAGGACGCCGAAATCGCGATGCGCCGCCGCCTGCCGCCGGGCGTGCGGATGTACACCGGCGACGACTTCAACTACCCCGAGCTGATCGCCGGCGACGGCGTCGGCGACACGCCGCATCAGCGCCACAGCGACGCGCTGCTCGGCATCTTCGACGCGATCGCGCCGGCGGCAAGCCGCGCGCTGACGGCGCTCGCCGCCGGCGACGCCGACCGCTTCCACGCGATCCTCGCGCCGACGGTGCCGCTGGCGCGCCACGTCTTCGCCGCGCCGACGCGCTTCTACAAGACCGGCGTCGTCTTCCTCGCGTGGCTCAACGGCCACCAGAGCCACTTCACGATGGTCGGCGGCCAGCACAGCGCACGGTCGCTGGCGCACCTGTGCGAGCTGTTCCGTCTGGCCGACGCGGCAGGTCTGGTCGAACAGCCCGACCTCGCGGCGGCGCGGATGCGGCAGTTGCTGGCGCTGCATGGCGTCGACGCCTGACGCCGGGATCGCCGCCGCGCGCCGGCCGCGTGGCCGGACCGGCCCCGACGCCGTTTCCTGACCGGCGATACGCGTGCGCGACTTCTCCGCCGACCACCGCTGGCTGTCGATCAACACCGCGACGATTCGCCGCCAGCGCGGCGTCGACTGGCCGCTGCTCGACATCGTCGACGCGTGCGCGGCGCGCGGCATCCGCGCGATCTCGCCGTGGCGCGACCAGGTCGCCGCCGCCGGGATCGGGAACGTCGCGCGTTCGCTGAAGACGCACGGCATCGAGCTGTCGGGCTATTGCCGCGGCGGCATGTTCACGCACAGCGACGCCGCGGGCCGCACCGCGGCACGCGACGACAACCTGCGCGCGCTCGACGAAGCGTGCGAACTCGGCGCGGCGTGCTTGGTGCTCGTCGTCGGCGGCCTGCCCGGCGCGCTCGCCGGCCGGCCGGCGAACAAGGACCTCGTCGGCGCGCGCGCCCAGGTCGAAGACGGCATTGGCGCACTGCTCGACGCGGCGCGACCGCGTCGCATGCCGCTGGCGATCGAGCCGCTGCACCCGATGTACGCCGCCGACCGCGCGTGCATCAACACCCTCGCGCACGCGCTCGACGTCTGCGACGCGCTCGACCCGCCGCGCGCCGACAGCACCGCTGGCCGCGCCGTCGGGAGCGGCGCGATCGGCGTCGCCGTCGATGCCTACCACGTCTGGTGGGACCCGCAGCTCGCCGAGCAGATCGCCCGCGCCGGCCGCGAGCGGCTGCTCGCGCTGCACGTCTGCGATTGGCTCGTGCCGACCGTCGACCTGCTCGAAGACCGCGGCATGATGGGCGACGGCGTGATCGACCTGAAGCACCTGCGCGGCCTCGTCGAGGCCGAGGGCTATGCCGGTTACAGCGAGGTCGAGATCTTCTCGGCGCGCAACTGGTGGCTGCGCGACGGCGGCGACGTACTCGACACCTGCATCGAGCGGCACCGCCGCTGCGTTTGACGGACAGCCCGCCGGCTGCGCTGTCCTACAAGGCACGACGGAATCCCCCGACGGCGGCGTGGCATCTTGCCGCGCAGCATCGCCGAATGTCCAACGCCCGGCCGTCGACACCGTTGCGCGTGCTCACCGTCAACACCCACAAGGGTTATTCGACGTTTAACCGGCGCTTCGTGCTGCACGAACTGCGCGACGCGGTGCGCGCGCAGCGTGCCGACCTCGTGTTCCTGCAGGAAGTGTCGGGCGCCGGCTACGACCCGCCGGCCAACGGTTCGAAGCGGCTCGCGAACTCGCACGCGCTCGCCGGGCACTGCGAGTTCATGGCCGATCAGATCTGGACCGACCACGCGTGGGGCAAGAACGCCGCCGTGCAGGGACGCGAACACGGCAACGCGGTGCTGTCGCGGTTTCCGATCGTCCGCTGGACCAACCACGACGTGTCGGTCGCCGGCTCGGAAGCGCGCGGCCTGCTCCACTGCGTCGTCGAGCCCGACGGCGCGGCGTCGCCGCTGCACGTCGTCTGCGTCCACCTCGGGCTGAAGGAAGGCCACCGCCGCCACCAGCTCGATCGCCTGCAGCGGATGATCACGTCGGAGGTGCCGGCCGACGCGCCGGTCGTCGTCGCCGGCGACTTCAACGACTGGCGCGCGCGCGCCGACCGCGCGCTCGCCGGCAGCGGCTTGGTCGAGGTCTTCCGCGACCACCACGGCCGCCACGCGCGCAGCTTCCCGTCTTGGCTGCCGTTGCTGCGGCTGGACCGCATCTACGTGAAGGGCGTCGCCGCGGCGCGCGCGCTGCGGCTGCCGCGGCGGCCGTGGGCATGGCTGTCGGACCATGCGCCGCTGGCCGCCGAGATCGAGCTGCCGGCATGAAGCTCGACTGGACCGACGGCAACCGCATCGAGCTGCTCGAGAACGGCGAGGCCTACTACCCGCGGGTCTTCGCGGCGATCGCCGGCGCGCGCCACGAGGTGATGCTCGAGACCTTCATCTGGTTCGACGACAAGGTCGGCCAGCAGCTGCGCGACGCGCTGCTGCAGGCGGCGCGCAACGGCGCGCAGGTGCACGTGATGGTCGACGGCTGGGGGTCGCCCGACCTGACGCCGGAATTTCTCGCGCCGCTCGCCCGGGCCGGCGTCAAGCTGCGTGCCTACGATACGGTGCGGCGGCTGTTCGGCGTGCGGCTGAATCTGCTGTGCCGCATGCACCGCAAGCTCGTCGTCGTCGACGGTCGCGTCGCCTTCGTCGGGGGCATCAACTACTCGGCCGACCACCTCGGCGACTTCGGTCCGCAAGCCAAGCAGGATTACGCGGTGCAGATCGAAGGCCCGCTGGTCGCGCAGATCGAAGCCTTCTGCCGCGCGAGCCTCGAGTCGCCGCAACCCAAGCGCGAGTCGTGGCGCGAGCGCTGGCGCCACCGCGGCCGCGACCGGTCGCCGCCGCCGGCCGCCGACGGCGGTGCCCGCGCGGCGCTGGTCACGCGCGACAACACCGGGCACCCGACCGACATCGAGCGCGTCTACCGCCTCGCGCTGCGACGCGCGCGGCGCCGCGTGGTCATCGCCAACGCCTATTTCTTTCCCGGCTGGCGGCTGCTGCGACAGCTGCGGCTCGCCGCGCGGCGCGGCGTGCAGGTCGACCTGGTGCTGCAGGGCGAGCCCGACATGGCGATCGTCCGCACCGCGGCGACGATGCTCCACGCCAACCTGATCCGCGCCGGCGTGCGCATCCACGAATACTGCAAGCGACCGCTGCACGGCAAGGTGGCGACGATCGACGACGAATGGTCGACGGTCGGGTCGAGCAACCTCGACCCGCTGAGCCTCGGGCTGAACCTCGAGGCCAACGTCGTCATCGTCGACCGCGACTTCGCGGTCACGCTGCGCGAGCGGCTCGACGAATTGATCGCCCACGAATGCCGCGTCGTCGAGCTCGCCCCGGTCGGGCGGCTGGCGTCGATGTGGGCGCAGGTCCGCGGCTTCTTCGTCTACCACTTCGTGCGCCGCTTCCCGGCGTGGCTGATGTGGCTGCCGAAGCCGGCGCCGCGCGTCGCCGAGCTGCAGGCCGACGCGCAATGAGCGCTGCCGCGCCGCGCGCCGCACTGCCGACGTCGAAGCCACGCCGCGCGTGGAATTTCGCGAAGAAGGCGGCGCCGTGGGTGCTCGGCGGCGTCGTGCTGACGCTCGTCGCGATGCAGGCACGGTCGGTCGACTGGGGCGCGGCGTGGAAGGCGCTGAAGGAGCAGCCGCCGCTCGACCTGGCGACCGCGTTCGCGATGGCGCTGCTGAGCTACGCGACCTTCGCGTGCTACGACCTGATCGGCAGGCGCATCGTCGGCCACGGCGCTCCCGTCGTCCGCACGCTGCGCATCGCGGCGATGGGCTACGCGTTCAACCTGAACCTCGGCGCGCTGGTCGGCGCGCTGGCGATGAAGGTGCGGCTCTACGGTCGCGCCGGCGTCGACGCGGCGAACGCGGGCCGCGTGATCGCGACGAGCATGCTCAGCAATTGGCTCGGCTACTTCATCGTCGCCGGCGCGGTGCTGGCGATCGACCCGCCGCCGCTGCCCGACGAATGGCCGGTGACGACG
The DNA here is from genome assembly GCA_965365495.1 of uncultured Burkholderiales bacterium. Taxonomy (GTDB): domain Bacteria; phylum Pseudomonadota; class Gammaproteobacteria; order Burkholderiales; family Burkholderiaceae_C; genus Rubrivivax. The sequence continues at coordinate 1,113 of CBDUBX010000102.1, read as the reverse complement.
CCGATGGTCCGCGGCCTCGGCGCGCTGCTGCTGGTGCTGGCCGCGGTCTACATCGCGCTGACGGTGTCCGGCAAGGTCGGCACGCTCAGCTTGCGCGGCCACACGCTCGAGTTGCCGACCGGGCGCATCGTCGGCTGGCAGGTGCTGCTGTCGACATTCAACTGGTCGCTGATGGGCGCGATCGTCTGGCTGCTGCTGCAGCAGCGCGTCGACTACACGACGGTGCTCGCGGTGCTGCTGCTGGCCGCGGTGGCTGGCGTCGTCACCCACGTGCCGGCGGGGCTCGGCGTGATCGAGGCAGTGTTCGTCGCCAGCCTCGGCGACCAGGTGCCGCAGGGCACGCTGATTGCGGCGCTGCTCGCCTACCGCGCGGTGTACTACCTGCTGCCGCTCGGGCTGGCGACGCTCGGCTACTTGCTGATCGAAGCCGCCGGCGGCAACGGCAAAGGCGTCGCCCCGCCCGCTGCGGCGCCAGCGCCGCCGGGGCCGCGCCGCGAAGCGTCGACCGGCTGACGCGGCGATCGCCGCGACGTCGCGCGGCAGTTTTCGCCTGGTCGGGATGACAGGATTCGAACCTGCGACCCCCGGTCCCCCAGACCGATGCGCTACCAGGCTGCGCTACATCCCGACGAAGCGGCGGATTATAGGTGGCGGGTCGGCGCCGCCGCGCTGCGCGGCGCGCGCGTCACGGCGCGAGCAACGCGCGGATCGACAGCAGTTCGGCGCGCAATTGCGCCGCGCCGGCGATCGGCGCGTCGGTCGCCGGGTCGCCGACCGCCGGGTGCGCGGCCAAGTCGATCGCTGACGTCGCCGCATCGTCGGGCGGCTGCCCGGGGCCGTCGAACGGGGTGGCGGCGTCCACGGCCTCGGGGGCCGACGGTGCGCTTCCACGGCGGCGGTTGACCGCCGGCGCGCGGTCCGGTCCGTCGGCCGCGCCGCGGTGGCTGGCGTGCTCGGCGAGTCGGTTGCGCGCGCCGCTGATCGTGAAGCCGTGGTCATACAGCAGCTCGCGGATGCGGCGGATCAGCAGCACCTCGTGGTGCTGGTAGTAGCGGCGGTTGCCGCGCCGCTTCATCGGCTTGAGCTGCGCGAACTCCTGCTCCCAGTAGCGCA
>CBDUBX010000101.1:0-8592 GCA_965365495.1 uncultured Burkholderiales bacterium | reverse complement strand
GCGACCTGACGCAGCAGGCGACGGTGACCGAGGACATCACCGGCGCGATCGCCGATTCGGTGAACTACACGGTCGAGGAGTTGCGCTCGCTGGTGCAGCAGGTGCAGGACACCGTCGGCCGCGTCACCGACACGACCCAGCAGGTCGAGTCGACGTCGACCGAGCTGCTCGCCGCGTCGACGGAGCAGCTGCGCGAGATCCGCGAAACCGGCGAGTCGGTGCTGCAGATGGCCGGCCGCATCAACGCCGTATCGGCGCAGGCGCAGCAGACCGCCGGCGTCGCGCAGCAGTCGCTGCAGGCGGCCGAGAGCGGCCGCGTCGCGGCGCAGAACGCGATCGGCGGCATGAACGCGATCCGCGACCAGATCCAGGAGACGTCCAAGCGCATCAAGCGGCTCGGCGAAAGCAGCCAGGAGATCGGCGAGATCACCGAGCTGATCTCCGACATCACCGAGCAGACCAACGTGCTGGCGCTGAACGCGGCGATCCAGGCGGCCAGCGCCGGCGACGCCGGACGCGGCTTCTCGGTCGTCGCCGAAGAGGTGCAGCGGCTCGCCGAGCGGTCGGCCGACGCGACGCGGCAGATCGCGGCGATCGTGCGGACGATCCAGACCGACACCCAGGACGCGGTCGGCGCGATGGAGCGCAGCACGCTCGGCGTCGTCCAGGGCGCGAGGCTGTCCGACGCCGCCGGCGCCGCGCTGGCCGACATCGACCGCGTCACGCGCGAGCTGTCGGCGCTGATCGAGCGCATCTCGGACCAGGCGCTCGAGGAAGCGCAGTCGGCCAACGTCGTCGCCGAGAACATCCAGCACATCTTCGCCGTCACCGAGCAGACGTCCGACGGCACGCGGTCGACGTCGCAGATGGTGCGCGAGCTGTCGCGCACCGCCGAGGAACTGCGCACGTCGGTGGCCCGGTTCAAGATCGGCTGACCCGCTCGCGATGGACGCGCCGACCCTCGCCGACGCTGCCGACGCCGGCGCCGACCTGAGCCCGCTGGCGTGGGTTCACGGCGAGCTGCGGCGGTCGCTCGACAGCGCGCACAAGGGGCTGCGCCGCTACCTGAAGGAAGCCGAAGCGATCGGCGGCTCCGACGTCGGCGCGGTCGACCCGGCGATCCTGCGCGGCGCGCGCAGCCAGCTGCACCAGGGCGTCGGTGCGCTCGAACTCGTCGGCCTGCCCGAACTCGCCGACGTGCTGCGCGCCGCCGAGCTGGCGGTGCAGCGGATGATCGCGCGGCCGAAGACCGCCGACGGCGCCGCGGTGGCGACCGTCGAGCGCGTGTCGTTCGCGCTGCTCGACTTCATCGCCCGCCACCTGGCCGGGCGCGCGCCGTCGCCGGTGGCGCTGTTCCCGCAGTACCGCGCGGCGCTGACGCTGGCCGGCGCCGAGCGCATCCATCCGGCCGATCTCTGGTCGCTCGACTGGCAATGGCGCACGCTGCCCGCCGACCCGACTGCCGTGCCGCGCGCCGCCGACGACGCCGCGCGCAGCGACATGGAAGCGCTGGTGCTGGCGCTGATGAAGCCGGCGGTCGGCGCCGGCCCCGGCGGCGGCGGCGCGGCGGTCGCGGCGTCGCTCGGCGAGCTGTGCGCGGAGCTCGGCGCCGGCGCGCGCGAACGCGACGGCGCCGGGCCGCGGGCGACGTTCTGGCAACTCGCCGCAGCGGTGTTCGAGGCGCTGGCCGGCGGGCAGCTCGCCGGCGACGTCTACACCAAGCGCGTCGCGTCGCGGCTGCTCGGCCAGCTGCGCGCCGACGTGCGCGGCGACGCCGAGCTGGCCGACCGTCTGGCGCAGGACCTGTTGTTCTTCTGCGCCCACGCCCGGCCCGGCGACGCCATCCACCCGACGCCGCGGCTCGACGCGGTGCGCGCCGCGTGGTCGCTCGACGCCCATCCGACCGCCGACTACGAAACGCCGCAGCTCGGCCGCCACGACCCGCAGCAGCAGGCGCTGGCGCAGCGCCGAGTCGCCGCGGCCAAGGACGCGTGGGCGGCGGTCGCCGGCGGCGAGCAGCACCGCGCCAGCGGGCTTGCCGAGCAGTTCGCGCTCGTCGGCGAATCGCTCGGCCGGCTGTTCCCGGCCGGCGACATCCTGGCCAACGCGCTGCATGCGGCGGTCGCGCAGACCGTCGCCGCCGGCGACGCGCCACCGCCGGCGCTGGCGATGGAAGTCGCCACCGGGATGCTCTACGTCGACGCGTCGCTGCACGACGGCGAGCTCGACCAGCCCGAACTCGCGGCGCGCGTGCAGCGGTTGGCCGGCCGCATCGACGCGGTGCGCCTCGGCGCCGAGCCGCAGCCCCTCGAGCGCTGGATGGAGGAGCTGTACCGGCGCGTTTCCGACCGGCAGACGCTCGGCAGCGTGGTGCAGGAACTGCGCGCCAGCCTGTCGGAGGTCGAAAAGCAGATCGACCAGTACTTCCGCGACCCGGCGCGGCGCGAGTTGCTGATCCCGGTGCCGGCGCAGCTGTCGGCGATGCGCGGCGTGCTGTCGGTGCTCGGGCTGGACGCCGCATCGCACGCGGCGCTGCACATGCGCGACGAGGTCGACGCGCTGGCGCAGACCGAGGTCGACCCGCAGCAGGCGGCGCAGTCGGGCAGCTTCGACCGGTTGGCCGACAACCTCGGCGCGCTGAGCTTTCTGATCGACACGATCAGCGTGCAGCCGCAGCTCGCGCGGACGCTGTTCCGCTACGACCCGGCCACCGGCAGCCTGACCGCGCTGATGGGCCGCAGCGCGCGCGCGCCGACGCGCGCCGCGGTCGCTGCCGCCGCGGGGTCGCCGGCGCCGGTGAGCGCCATCGCGCCGCCCGACGCCACGGCGGCGACCGTGACCCCCTTGCCGAGCGACGACGCCGTGTCGCTGCCGCAGGCGACGACGACGCTCGCGCCGGCCGCGCCGGCGGCGGCGACCGGCCTCGAAGACGACGCCGAGATGCGCGCGGTGTTCATCGACGAGGCGCGCGACGTCGTCGCCGACGCGTCCGCGGCGCTCGACCGGCTCGCCGCCGAGCCCGACGCGAACGCCGACCTGACGTCGGTGCGGCGCGCGTTCCACACGCTCAAGGGCAGCGCGCGAATGGTCGGCCTGGCGGCGTTCGGCGACGCCGCGTGGGCCTGCGAGCAGCTCTACAACGACCGCCTGGCGCACGCGCCGCGGGCCGACGCGGTGCTGCGCGCGTTCACCGGCGAAGCGCTGGCCTACCTCGGCGACTGGGTCGAAGCGATCGCCAGCGACGCCGACGAGGGCCACGACCGCGCCGCGGTTGCGCGCGCCGCCGATTCGCTGCGCGTCCACGGCGTGCGGTTAGCGCTGCCGCTGCCCGGGCGCAGCGCCGCGCCGGCGGACGGTGCACCACCGCCGGCGCCGGCGCCGAGCGACGACGGTGCGCTCGCCGCCGATTTCGAGCTCGACCTGCTGCCGCTCGACGGCGACGCGCCCGCGTTCTCGGTGCCGGCGATCGGCGATTCGGCACCGGTGGCGCCGATCCGCGTGCCGGCGACCGCGGCCGACGACGCGGCGGTGCCGCTGTCGGCCGACGCCGGCGGCGCGGCGGGCGACTTCGCATCGCCCGAGCGCGCCGACGCGGCGACCGACAACGCGGGTGACGCGACCGGCGCGACCGACGCGCCGACGGCCGCGCCGGTGCCGTCGCTCGCCGAGCTGCTGGCACGCGTTCCCGACCTGCCGAGCGCGGCCGACCTCGACCTCGGCGGCGCGCTGCCGCCGCCCGCGGCGCGCACCGACGTCCAAATCGACTTCCCGCCGCTGCCCGGCGACGCGATGCCGCCGCCGGCTCCGCCCGCGCCGGCGCCGTCCGGCGGCGGCTGGGACGACGGTGGTCTCGACTTCGACCTCGACCTCGGCGACGCTGCACCCGCGACGCCGGTCGCGCCGCCGCTGCCGACGCCGGCGCCGTGGCCGCTGGCTGACGACGGCCGCGCGTGGCCGGCACTAGAAGAAACGGCGCCGGCGCCGATGGAAGAAGCGGCGCCGGCGGCGACGGTCGAAGACGCTGCCCGCGTTGCGACGACCGACGCCTTCGTTGCCGCGCCGCTGCCGCCGGCCGATTCCGACGCCGACGCCGACGCTGACGCCGACGCCGACGCCGACGCCGACGCCGACGCCGACGCCGACGACGCGGCCGCGCGGCGCGCCGCGCCGCTGCCCGAAGTCGAAGCGATCGAGCTCGACCCCGCCGACCTCGGCGCGGTGTTTGGCGACGCGTTGACGGGCGCAGCGGCGCCGACCGACGGCGCGCCGGAAGCGCTCACCGGGCCGCCGGTCGGCGGAGCCGGCGGGCTGGACGCAACCGCCGAACCCGCACCGGCAGACGCGCCCGCAATGGCGCCATGGTCCGATGCGCCGTTCGCGCCGCCACCGGCGGTCGAGTTCGCGCCGGGAACCGGTACCGAAGCCGCGTTGGGATCCGGGTTGGAACCGCCGCCCGTTCCGTCGCCGGAAGTCGTACCGGGCATCGCTGCCGAGCCCGCGCCGGCGGCGGCGCCCGAACCCGCTGCCGAGCCGGCGTCTTGGCCCGCGCCCGCATCCGAGTTCGCCGCCGAACCGCCGCCGGCGCCTTGGACGCCGACGCCGTCGGAACCCGTTGCCGGGTCGGCGCCTGCGCCTTGGCCGGCGTCCGCGCCCGAACCCGCCGACGAAGCGGCGTCTTCGCGTTGGCCGCCCGCGGCAATCGAGCCCGTCACCGAGCCGGCGGCCCAGCCTTGGTCGGAAGCTGCGCCGCCATCCGCTGTCACGCCGACGTTCGACTTCGGCCCGGCGGAGCCGGACGCCGAGGCCCAGCAGCCGGATGCAGCCGCCGCCGAATCCGCGGCGGCGGACGCGACGTCGGAGATCCCGCCTGCGCGCACGGAAGATGCGGCGCCCTCGTTCGCGTTCGCACCGCCGCCCGGAACGGCGTACGAACCGCCGGCCGGAACGGCGTACGAACCGCCGACCGAGCTTGCTGACGAACCGCCGACCGAGCTTGCTGACGAACCGCCGACCGAGCCGCCGCCCGAGCCCGCGTTCGTCACCGTCCCCTTCGACGTCGACGCGACGCGGCCCGACGTCGCGGACCCGTCGGCCGAGCCGTTCGCCGCCGCGACGCCGGCCGATGGCGACGACGAGCCGGTGCGCGTCGTCGGCGGGCTGCGCATCGGCGTCGCGCTGTTCAACATCTTTCTCAACGAAGCCGACGAGCTGTCGCGCCGGCTCGGCACCGAACTCGCCGAGTGGGCGGTCGCGCCCGAGCACCACGCGGTGCCCGAGAGCGCCGGCGCGCTGGCGCACGCGCTGGCCGGCAGCTCGGCGACGGTCGGCTACGCCGAGCTGTCGGCGCTGGCGCGGTCGCTCGAGCACGCTTTGCTCCGCTCGCGCGACGCCGGCGTCGGCCGCGCCGGCGAGGCCGAGCTGTTCGTAGACGCCGCCGACGAGATCCGCCGGCTGCTGCACCAGTTCGCCGCCGGCTTCCTGCGGCCGGTGCCGCACGAGCTGAGCGAACGCCTGGCCGACCACGAACGCTGGCCAGTGCTGGCCGCCGACGTCGACGCCACGGGCGATGCGGAGAGCGCCGCCGACGCGCTCGAAACCGCCGCCGACCATCCGCCGCCGACCGCTGCGTCGGTCGAGCCGTCGGCCGCCGCCACAGCGCCGCCCGAAACACCGGCCGCGCCCGCGCCGGACGGCGGCGCTGCCGCGCCGCCGTGGCTCGACCCGCTCGACGCGATGCTGCTCGACGACGCGCGGCTCGACGACGCGCGCGCCGCCGCCCAAGCCGAGTTCGCGCCCAGCGCCGACGCCGCGATCGATGCCGTCGACGCGATCGACGCCGAGCTGTTCCCGATCTTCGAAGAAGAGGCCGAAGAGCTGTTGCCGCAGCTGCAGTCGCGGCTGCGCGACTGGCTCGCCGAGCCCGGCGACACCGGCGCCAGCGCGGCGTGCATGCGCACGCTGCACACCTTCAAGGGCGGCGCGCGGCTGGCCGGCGCGATGCGCCTCGGCGAGGTCGCGCACCGGCTGGAGACCGCGGTCGAGCGCCTCGCGGCGAGCGGCGGCGCGACCGCGGCGTCGATCGAGCCGCTGCTGCACGACGCCGACGCGATGGCCGCGGCGTTCGAGGCGCTGCAGCGTCAGCGCGACGGCGACGCCGCGGCCGCGCCGGCGCTGTTCGAGCCGCCCACGCCGGCGCCGATGGCCGCGCCGTCATCGCCGCCGTCCGACGACGTCGACGTCGCCGAAGCGGCGGCGCCCGACACGGCGCCGGCCGACGTGCTGCCCGACGCCGCGGCCGACGCCTGGGCGCCGCCGCGGCCGCCGGCGACCGGCGACGTCGACGCGCCGCAGCCCACCATCGCCGCGGCGATCGACTGGTCGCGCTTCGTCGACGCCGCGCCGGCCGACGGCCACGCCGCGCCCGAACCCGCACCCGCCGGCGGCGCGGCGGTGCGCGTGCGGGCCGGGTTGCTCGACCGCCTGGTCAACGAGGCCGGCGAAGTCAGCATCACGCGCGCACGCGTCGCCGCGCACGTCGGCCAGCTGCAAGGCGCGATGGGCGAGCTCGTCGACAGCCTCGAGCGGCTGCGCCGCCAGCTGCGCGACATCGAGCTGCAGGCCGAGACGCAGATCGCGACGCGGCTCGAGGCGGCGAAGGCCGCGTCGGAGGCCTTCGATCCGCTCGAAATGGACCGCTTCACGCGGTTCCAGGAGTTGACGCGGTTCATGGCCGAGTCGGTCAACGACGTCGCGACGCTGCAGCGCGGGCTGCAGCGCACGCTGCAGTCGACCGAGGACGAGCTCGCCGCGCAGGCGCGGTTGACGCGCGCGTTGCAGGACGACCTGCTGCGCACGCGGATGGTCGAGTTCGACAGCCTGGCCGACCGGCTGCACCGCACGCTGCGCCAGGCGGCGCGCGACAGCGGCGGCAAGGCGGTACAGCTGCGCATCGTCGGCGGCGCGATCGAAGTCGACCGCGGCGTTCTCGAACGGATGGTCGGCCCGCTCGAGCACCTGCTGCGCAACAGCGTCGGCCACGGCATCGAACCGGCCGACGCTCGCGCTGCCGCGGGCAAGGACGCCACCGGCAACGTGCAGATCACGATCTCGCAGGCCGGCAACGAGGTCGCGGTCGAGGTCGCCGACGACGGCGGCGGGCTCGACCTCGCGGCGATCCGCGACCGCGCGGTCGCGCGCGGGCTGCTCGCCGCCGACGCGCAGCCGGGCGGCGCCGAACTCGCGCAGTTCATCTTCCGCCCCGGGTTCAGCACCGCGGCGACGGTCACCGAGCTCGCCGGCCGCGGCGTCGGCCTGGACGTCGTCCGTGCCGAGGTCGACGCGATGGGCGGCCGCATCGAGACCGAGTCGACGCCCGGCGCCGGGTCGCGATTCCGCCTGCTGCTGCCGCTGACGACCGCGGTGACGCAGGTCGTGATGCTGCGCGTCGGCACGCTGCAGGTCGCGGTGCCGTCGACGCTGGTCGAGGTCGTGCGCCGCGTGTCGACGGCCGAGATCGAACGCGGCTACGCCGAGCGCCGCATCGACCACGCCGGCGACCCGCTGCCGCTGCACTGGCTGGGCACGCTGCTCGGCCGCGGCGGTCGCGGCGCGGCCGCGACCGATGCGACGCACGCCGTCGTCGTCATCCGCAGCGCGGCGCAGCGCGTCGCGGTGCATGTCGACGACGTCGTCGGCAACCAGGAAGTCGTCGTCAAGAACGTCGGCCCACAGCTCGCGCGGCTGCCGGGGCTGGCCGGCGTGACGCTGCTGCCGTCGGGCGACGTGGCGCTGATCTACAACCCGGTGGCGCTGGCCGCGGTCTACGGCTGGCGCGGCGCCGACGGCGCGGTCGACGTCGTCATCGCGCCGGAGGCGCGGCGCGCGCCGCTGGTGCTGGTCGTCGACGACTCGCTGACCGTGCGCCGCGTCGCGCAGCGGCTGCTGCAGCGCGAGGGCTACCGCGTCGCGCTCGCCAAGGACGGCATCGAAGCGATCGAACGCCTGGCCGGAGAGCGCCCTGCGGTGCTGCTGACCGACCTCGAGATGCCGCGGATGGACGGCTTCGACCTGCTGCGCCACGTGCGCGGCGACGCGCGGCTGGAAGGGCTGCCGGTGGTCGTGATCACGTCGCGCACCGCCGACAAGCACCGCGCCTGGGCCGCCGAGCTCGGCGCCGACCATTACCTCGGCAAGCCGTACGCCGAAGACGAGCTGCTCGCGATCGTCGCCCGCCACTCCGCGGCCGCCGGCACGGTCGACCGCGAAGTCGGCTGACGCGGCCGGCGACCGCGCAGCGGCCGGCGCGCGCTGCACTACAGTGCGCGCCGATGATTCGGCAGTCGACGATCGCGCGCGTGCGCCGCGCCGGCAAGGGGCGCGTGGCGACCGCGGTCGCGACGGTGGTCGTCGCCGTCAGCGCGGGCGGCTGCGCGGCGCCGCCGGCGGTCGCGCCGCTGGCCCGCGACGCGGCGTTGCCGCCGGGCGCCACGCAGTGGCACGCACCGCGCCCCGACGCCGGCGGCGCGACCGCACCCGCGCCGACCGAGCGCTGGATCGGCCTCGACGACGCGATCGTCGACGAGCTGATCGCCG
>CBDUBX010000100.1:0-8632 GCA_965365495.1 uncultured Burkholderiales bacterium | reverse complement strand
TCGTAGGTGTCGCGCGCCTTCAGCACGCCGTCCTGGTGGATGCCGCTGGCGTGGGCGAAGGCATTGGCGCCGACGACCGCCTTGTTCGGCTGAACGACGAAGCCGGTGGTCTGGCTGACCATGCGCGACGCGGCGACGATTTGCGACACGTCGATGCCGAGGTCGAGGCCGAAGTGGTCGCGGCGCGTCCGCACCGCCATCACCACCTCCTCGAGCGCGCAATTGCCGGCGCGCTCGCCGAGGCCGTTGATCGTGCACTCGATCTGCCGCGCGCCGCCGAGCTTGACGCCGGCCAGCGAATTCGCCACCGCCATGCCGAGGTCGTTGTGGCAATGCACCGACCACACCGCCTTGTCGCTGTTCGGCACGCGCTCGCGCAGGTGGCGGATGAACGCGCCGTAGAGCTCGGGGATCGCGTAGCCGACGGTGTCGGGAATGTTGATCGTCGTCGCGCCTTCGTCGATCACCGCTTCGAGCACGCGGCACAGGAAGTCGGGGTCCGACCGGTAGCCGTCCTCGGGCGAGAACTCGACGTCGTCGCAGCGCGTTCGCGCGTAGCGCACCGCCTGTCGCGCCTGCTCGTGGACCTGCTCGCGCGTCATCCGCAGCTTCTTGGCCATGTGCAACTCGCTGGTCGCGATGAAGGTGTGGATGCGCTTCCTCGGCGCGGGCTCGAGCGCGTCGGCAGCGCGAGCGATGTCGCGGTCGTTGGCGCGGGCCAGCGAGCACACGGTCGATTCCTTGATCGCCGCCGCGATCGCGCGCACGGCCTCGAAGTCGCCCGGGCTCGACGCGGCGAATCCGGCCTCGATCACGTCGACGCGCAGCCGCTCGAGCTGGCGCGCGATGCGCAGTTTCTCCTCGCGCGTCATCGACGCGCCGGGCGACTGCTCGCCGTCGCGCAACGTGGTGTCGAAGATGATCAGCTTGTCGGTCATGGCAGGCTTTCGCTAGTTGTTGCCCGCAAGCAGCTCGGTGAAAACGGCGACGGCCCGCTGCTTGCGCTGGCGGGCCGTCGATCGAGGGAAACGGAGCAGACGAAGACGATCAGCGCACCCGCGAACTTCGCGGTAGCGCTAGCAGCGCGCGGGTGAAATCGACCGAATGCATGCGCGGCAATGTAACACGCACGCCGGCGTCAGCGGTGCAGCCCCTGCTCGTCGGGCTCGTCGGTCGACGTCGCGATCACGCTGACCGGCTGGCCGTTCATCTTGCGCCACGCGTAGACGCCGAATCCCGACAGTCCATAGGCGCAGAACATCAGGAACAGCGCCAGCGGCGGGTTCTGGCTGACGATCGCGATGCCGATCGCGATCGCGACGATGACGACGAACGGCACCGTCTGCTTCGCGCCGACGACCTTGAAGCTGTAGAACGGCAGGTTCGAGACCATCGTCAGCCCGGCGTACAGCGTCACCGCGAACGCCGTCCACGCGAGCCAGCCCGGCGGCGCGGTCGCCTTCAGCCCGGCGTCCTCGACGACCCAGATCAGCCCGATCACCAGCGCCGCCGCGGCGGGGCTCGGCAGGCCCTGGAAGAAGCGCTTGTCGACGATGCCGATGTTGGTGTTGAAGCGCGCCAGGCGCAGCGCGGCGCCGGCGATGTAGATGAAGGCCGGAATCCAGCCCCAGCGGCCCAGGCCCTTCAAGGCCCATTCATAGACGATCAGCGCCGGCGCTGCGCCGAAGCCGACCATGTCGCACAGGCTGTCCATCTGCTCGCCGAACGCGCTCTGCGAACGCGTCATCCGTGCGACGCGGCCGTCCAGGCTGTCGAGCACCGCGGCGATGAAGATCGCGATGCAGGCCATCTCGTACCGGCCGTTGATCGCCATCACGACGCCGTAGAAGCTCGAGAACAGCGCCGCCAGCGTGATCGCGTTGGGCAGGATGTAAATGCCCTTGCGCGGCTTGCGCGGCGCCGCCGGTGCGGCATCGTCGTCGAACGGGGCGGGTGCGGTCTCTTCAGTCATGCGCGGCACCGACGCGGCTTCAGTTGCGGCTCTTATCGACGAGCTTGCCGGCCTTGATCCACGGCATCATCGCGCGCAGCTTCTCGCCGACGACCTCGATCGAGTGCTCGGAGGTCAGGCGGCGGCGGCTCTGCAGCGTCGGCGCACCGGCGCGGTTCTCGAGGATGAAATTCTTCGCGTACTCGCCGGTCTGGATGTCACGCAACGCCTGCTGCATCGCGCGCTTGGTCTCGGCGGTGACGACCTTCGGCCCGGTGACGTACTCGCCGTACTCGGCGTTGTTGCTGATCGAGTAGTTCATGTTGGCGATGCCGCCTTCGTAGATCAGGTCGACGATCAGCTTGAGCTCGTGCAGGCACTCGAAGTACGCCATCTCCGGCGCGTAGCCGGCCTCGACGAGCGTCTCGTAGCCGGCCTTGATGAGTTCGACGGTACCGCCGCACAGCACCGCCTGCTCGCCGAAAAGGTCGGTCTCGGTTTCCTCGCGGAACGTCGTCTCGATGATCCCGGCGCGGCCGCCGCCGTTGGCCGCGGCGTAGCTCAGCGCGAGGTCGCGCGCACGGCCGCTCTTGTCGGCGTGCACGGCGATCAGGTGCGGCACGCCGCCGCCCTGGGTGTACGTGTGGCGCACCGTGTGGCCCGGCGCCTTGGGCGCCACCATCCAGACGTCGAGGTCGGCGCGCGGCACGACCTGCCCGTAGTGGACGTTGAATCCGTGTGCGAACGCGAGCGACGCGCCTTCGCGCAGGTTCGGCTCGACGTCGTTCGCGTACACGGTGCCGATCTGCTCGTCGGGCAGCAGGATCATCACGACGTCGGCCTCGCGCACCGCCGCGGCGACCTCGGCCACGCGCAATCCGGCCTTCTCGACCTTGCCCCACGACGCGCCGCCGCGGCGCAGCCCGACGGTGACCTTGACGCCGCTGTCGGCGAGGTTCTGCGCGTGCGCATGGCCCTGCGAGCCGTAGCCGACGATCGCGACGTTCTTGCCTTTGACGAGGCTCAGGTCGGCGTCCTTGTCGTAATAAACCTTCATAGCTGCTCCGTGAAATGGCCTTCAAGGGCCCGCAGCGCGGGCCCGCTCTTCGTCCGACTCATACCCTCAATATCCTTTCGCCGCGGCCGATGCCGCTGGCGCCGGTGCGCACCGTCTCCAGGATCGAGGTGCGGTCGATCGCGACGAGGAACGCGTCGAGCTTGTTGCTGTCGCCGGTGAGCTCGATCGTGTACGTCTTCTCGGTGACGTCGATGATGCGACCGCGGAAGATGTCGGCCATCCGCTTCATCTCCTCGCGCTCCTTGCCGACCGCGCGCACCTTCACGAGCATCAGCTCGCGCTCGGTGAAGTGGCCTTCGGTCAGGTCGACCACCTTGACCACCTCGATCAGCCGGTTCAGGTGCTTCGTGATCTGCTCGATGACCTCGTCGCTGCCGGTGGTGACGATCGTCATCCGCGAGAGCGACGCGTCTTCGGTCGGCGCGACGGTGAGGCTCTCGATGTTGTAGCCGCGCGCCGAGAACAGCGCGACGACGCGCGACAGCGCGCCAGGCTCGTTTTCGAGCAGCACCGCGATGATGTGTTTCATGTCGTGGGCCTCTTGAGCGCGCTCTTCGGACGTCGGGGCGGTAACCCCGGGCCCTTGGCCACGCCGTTGAAGTCGGTGATGAAGAAGACAGCGCGACGTGCGTCGCCGGCCGGATCGCGCCGCGGACGGCGGGCGCGGTAACGCCCGCCGCCGCTGCGCGATCGTCGCCGGCTACAGCTCCTCGGCGCCGAGCAGCATCTCGCTGATTCCCTTGCCGGCCTTGACCATCGGCCAGACGTTCTCGGTGGGATCGGTGCGGATGTCGAGAAACACGGTGCGGTCCGTCAGGCGGATCGCTTCGCGCAGTGCCGGCTCGACGTCGCCCGGCTTGTCGACGAGCAGCCCGACGTGGCCGTAGGCCTCGGCGAGCTTGACGAAGTCGGGCAGCGCGTCCATGTAGCTGTGCGAGTAGCGGCCGCCGTAGTCGAGCTGCTGCCACTGCCGCACCATGCCGAGGTAGCGGTTGTTCAGCGACACGATCTTCACCGGCGTCTTGTATTGCAGGCAGGTCGACAGCTCCTGGATGCACATCTGGATCGAGCCTTCGCCGGTGATGCAGAAGACGTCGGAGTCGGGCTTCGCGAGCTTGATGCCCATCGCGTACGGCAGCCCGACGCCCATCGTGCCGAGGCCGCCGCTGTTGATCCAGCGACGCGGCTCCTCGAAGCGGAAGTACTGCGCCGCCCACATCTGGTGCTGGCCGACGTCGCTGGTCACGTAGACATCGCGCCCGCGCGTCAGCTCGCACAGCTTCTCGACGACCATCTGCGGCTTGACGACGGTTGTGCTGCCCTTGTAGGCGAGGCACTTGCGCTGGCGCCAGCCGTCGATCTCGTTCCACCAAGCGGCGAGCGCGGCAGCGTCGGGCCTCACGCGTGCGTCGCGCAGCTGCGCGAGCAGCTCGCGCAGCACGTCCTTGACGTCGCCGACGATCGGGATGTCGACGCGCACGCGCTTGGAAATCGACGACGGGTCGATGTCGATGTGGACGATGCGGCGCTGGACCGCGGCGAAGTGCGCCGGGTTGCCGATCACGCGGTCGTCGAAGCGCGCGCCGACGGCGAGCAGCACGTCGCAGTGCTGCATCGTCATGTTCGCTTCGTAGGTACCGTGCATGCCGAGCATGCCGAGGAACTTCGGGTCGCTGGCGGCGATGGCGCCGAGCCCCATCAGCGTGTTCGTGCACGGGAAGCCGAGCAGATCGGCAAGCTCGCGCAGCTCGGCCGCGGCGTCGGCGAGGATCACGCCGCCGCCCGAATAGATGTACGGCCGCTTCGCCGCCAGCAGCAGCTGCACCGCCTTGCGGATCTGCCCGCCGTGGCCGCGCCGCACCGGGTTGTACGACCGCATCTCGACGGTCGCCGGATAGTCGAACGGCGCGGTCTTCAGCGACACGTCCTTCGGCACGTCGACGACGACCGGCCCGGGGCGACCGCTGCGCGCGATGTGGAACGCCTTCTTCATCGTCAGCGCGAGGTCGCGAACGTCCTTGACGAGGAAGTTGTGCTTGACGACCGGGCGCGTGATGCCGACGGTGTCGCACTCCTGGAACGCGTCGAGGCCGATCGCCGCCGTCGGCACCTGGCCGGTGACGATGACCATCGGGATCGAATCCATGTACGCGGTCGCGATCCCGGTGACCGCGTTCGTCACCCCGGGGCCCGACGTCACGAGCGCGACGCCCACCTCGCCGGTGGCGCGCGCGTAGCCGTCGGCGGCGTGGACCGCGGCCTGCTCGTGGCGCACGAGCACGTGCTCGATCGTCGTCTGCTTGTACAGCGCGTCGTAGATGTAGAGCACCGCGCCGCCGGGGTAGCCCCACAGGTAGCGGACGCCCTCGGCCTGCAGGCAGCGGACGAGGATTTCCGAGCCGTTGAGCTCGGTGGCCGGTGCGGCGGGGTTCGAAAGCGCGGAGTTCTCGATCGCCGGCGCCGCGACGGCGCGGTCGATCTGGGCGGCAGACGCATTCATTTGGGCAAACCTCTGAGGATTTCTCTGACGAAAAACCGTCGGTTCCCCTCCTCTCGCCCTCGTGAGGCGGACTCGGGAATCTGCGGGACGCCGGCTTGCCGCTGCGGGCGAGTCGGCGCTGCAACCCTCGGGCGGGCGCAGCCGGCGATTATGCACGTCGTGATGGCCCGCTTCGGCCACCGGCGCGAACGAGCGAAGCTCGCGTTGGATAATGCTCGGCGCCCCCCGTCGGGTGTCGCCGCCGTGCCCCGACCTTGGCCACCGACCGCGAACTGTCCGATTTCCTGAGAAGTGTCGAGAAGCGCGCCTTCAAACGCGCGGTGTACGCCGTCCGCAACGACGACGCCGCGCTCGACATCGTGCAGGAAGCGATGATGCGGCTCGCCGAGAAGTACGCCGACCGCCCCGCGGCCGAGCTGCCGCTCGTCTTTCAGCGCATCCTGTCGAACGCGACGATGGACTGGTTCCGCCGCGAGAAGGTGCGCGGCGCGGTGGTCCAGAACCTGTCGGCGTTCGAGCCGACCGACGGCGACGACGATTTCGACCCGCTCGAGATGCTGCACGCGCTCGAGGACACGCTCGGCACCGAGAGCGCGGTCGACGCGGTGTCGCGGGCGCAGATCCTGCGTTCGATCGACACTGCGGTGGCCGCGCTGCCCGAGCGTCAACGCGAAGCATTTCTGCTACGTTACTGGGAGGAGTTCGACGTGGCCGAAACGGCGGCGGTCATGGGATGCTCGCAGGGCAGCGTCAAGACGCATTGCTCGCGCGCCGTCCAGGCTCTTGCCAAGGCCCTGCGAACCCGAGGAATCACGCTGTGAAACCGATCCCCACTTCCGAGCAGCAGGCGCTCGAGGCTCGCCTGTCGGCGACGATCGCCGCCCGGCTGACCTGGGCCGCCGAGGAATTGCCGCACGACATCGTCGAGCGCCTGCGCACCGCCCGCGAGTCGGCGACGCAGCGCGCGCGGTCGCGCGTCGCGCAACGCGCGCGCGCCGCAGTCGCCGCCGGCGGCGGCGTCGTCGTCGGTCGGGCGCCGTCGGGCGCCGCACTCGGCGGCTTCGGCGGTTGGTGGCGACGCGCCGGTGCGCTCGTGCCGCTGGCCATGCTGCTCGTCGGGCTGGCGGCGATCGACTACCGCGTCGACCGCGACCAGGTGCTCGTTGCCGCCGAGATCGACGCCCAGCTGCTGGCCGACAACCTGCCGCCGCAGGCCTACACCGACCCCGGCTTCGGCGAGTTCCTGCGCACGACGCCGCCATGACCGCGTGGCAGCGTCTGGCGCAGGCCGGTGCGGCACTCGCGCTCGTCGGCGCGACGGCGTTGCATGCGGCCGATGCCGATCCGGCGACCGCGTGGCAAGCCTTGACCCCGCAGCAGCGCGAAGCGCTGGCGCCGTTGCAGGGCGACTGGGGGCGGTTCGACGCCCAGCGGCGGTCGAAGTGGCTCGCTTTCGCGCAGCGCTACGAAGCGATGGCGCCCGAATACCGCCACCGGCTGCACGCGCGGATGGCCGAGTGGGCGCAGATGTCCCCCGCCGAGCACGACCGCGCCCGGCTGCAGTTCCAGCAGACGCGCCAGCTACCGGCGAGCGAACGCCAGTTGCAATGGCAGGCGTACCAGTCACTCAGCGACGAACAGCGACGCGCGCTGGCGCGGCGCCGCGCGCCGCCGGCGCGGTCGGGCGACTCGCCGCCTTTGCGCACCACGCCGCAGGCGATCGTCGCGCCGACGATCGTCCAGGCCAGACCCGGCGCAACGACGACGCCGCTGTCGGTGCCGGCGACGCCGCCGCCGCACCACCAGGCCGGCCTGCCGAAGATCGTCGCCGTGCCCGGCTTCGTCGACCCCGACACGTTGCTGCCGCAGCGCGGCCCGCAGGGCGCCGCCGGCGACGCCGCGGTGCGCGAGCGCAAGCGCCGCCCGTGAGCGGCGACCCCTTCGCGGAGGCCGTCACCGCCACCGCGTCGCCACCGGCGACGAACGCGAAGCCGTCGCGAACCGAAGCCGGACCCCCGAGCGCGACCCTGCCCGACCCGGCGTGGCCGGCGGCGTCGCTGCCACGGCGGCTGGCGTGTTTCGTCTACGAGGGCGTGCTGCTGTTCGGCGTCGTGATGGTCGCCGGGCTGGTCTTCGGCATCGCCACCGACCAGCGCCATGCGCTCGCCGGCACTTTCGGTCTGCAGGTGGTGGTGTTCATCGTCGTCGGCGCGTACTTCGTCCACTTCTGGAGCCACAGTGGGCAAACGCTGGCAATGCAGACCTGGGGGTTGCGCGTCGTCACGCGCAACGGCATGCCGCTGACGCGCGCCCGTGCCGCGCTGCGCTACCTGTTGTCGTGGCTGTGGTTCGTCCCGGCGCTGCTGACGCTGCGCGCCGTCGGCGTCGGTGGCGGCTGGCCGGTGGCCGCGACGATCGTCGCCGGCGTGCTCGGTTACGCGGCGCTGACGTGGCTTATCGCGGACCGGCAGTACTGGCACGACGTCGCATGCGGCACGCGGCTGGTGCGCTGGCAGCGGCAGCGTGCGAAGTGAGCTGTCCCCGTCTCAGCTTGTGCGTGTACTGCGGCTCGCGCCACGGCGCGAGGCCGGCGTACACCGCGACGGCTCGCGCGCTCGGAGCGGCGATCGGTCGGCGCGGGTGGCAGCTCGTCTACGGCGGCGGACGCGTCGGGCTGATGGGCGAAGTCGCCGACGCGGCGCTCGCCGCCGGCGGCCGCGCGGTCGGCGTGATCCCGCAGTCGTTGATGGACGCCGAGGTCGGCCACGCGGGACTCGACGAGCTGCACGTCGTGCCGACGATGCACCGCCGCAAGCAGCTGATGGCCGAACGCGCCGACGCGTTCGTCGCGCTGCCCGGCGGCATCGGCACGCTCGAAGAGCTGTTCGAGGTGTGGACGTGGCGCCAGCTCGGCCTGCACGACCAGCCGATCGCCGTGCTCGACGTCGACGGCTACTACGAAGGGCTGATGCGCTTCGTCGACCACGCGGTCGCCGAAGGCTTCCTCGGCGAACCGACACGAGCGATGCTGCACCGCGCGACCGACGTGGAGTCGCTGCTCGACTGGATCGCGGCCGCGGTCGCCGCGGCCGGCGGGCGCGAC
>CBDUBX010000099.1:0-8660 GCA_965365495.1 uncultured Burkholderiales bacterium | reverse complement strand
CACGCGGTGCACATCGTCGACGGCCGCGTGCCGCACGCGCTGCTGCTCGAGGTGCTGACCGACCAGGCGTACGGCACGATGATCCGCTCGTACTGACGCCGTCGCGCGCCGCGCCGTTGCCCCCGCCCGCGCTCAACGACCACGGCGACCGGCTCGTCCCGACGACCGGCCGCCACGGCGCCGACATCGCCAGCCAGCGCATCGACGAGCTCGACCGCCGAGCGCTGCGCGCGGTGCTCGACCACGCCGCGCCGGCGCCGGTCTGCGTCGATTACGGAAGCGGGCTCGGCTGGCAGGGCGTGCGGCTGGCGCTGCTCGGCGCGCGCGTGCTGCTCGTCGACCAGCTGCCGTGCCCGCCGCTCGTGCAGCAGCTGCGCGGCGTCGACGGTGTCGACCTCGACTGGCGCACGCTTGATCTGCGCGCGCTGCGTGCCGACGACCTGCCGGCGACGATCGACCTCGCGTTCTCGCAGCGCACGCTGCACTACCTGCGCCACGCCGAAGCGCGGCACGTCGTCGCGACGACGGCGGCGCGGATGGCGAGCGGCGCGCGCTTCTTCGCGTCGGTGTCGGGGCTCGACTCCGAGCTCGGCGACGGTTATGCGGCGGCCGACGCGCCGGTGGCCGAGCGCTGGGCGCCGCTCGCGACGGTGGCGCGCGAGCGCCACGGCATCGCCGAGCCGGTGTGTCTGTACACCGAAGGCGAGTTCACGGCGCTGATGGCCGACGGCGGTTTCGACGCCGACGCGGTGTGGCGCTCGCCGTTCGGCAACGTCAAGGGCGTGTTCGTTCGCCGCGCGTCGCCCGCCGTCGCCGACCCGCCGCCGCGGCGATGAAGCGACGCCGCGCCGGCTGCGTCCTCGTCGTCGGCGCGGCGCACATCGACGTCATCGCCGACTACGCCGCCGCCTCGGGCGGACGGCTCGACAAGGCCGGCACCGTGCGCTATTCGATCGGCGGCACCGGCTACAACGTCGCCGTCGACCTCGGCCAGGACGGCGTCGAGGTCGCCCTCGTCTGCGTCGTCAAGCGCGACAGCTTTTCGGCGGTGTGGACGCGCGAGCGGCTGAAGGCGGCGAACGTCGACGCGCGCTGGGTCGAAACGTCGGCGGCGGTCCCCGAAAGCGGCTTCGTCGGCATCCGCCGCGACGGCCAGCTCGAGACCGCGGTGACCGCGTCGGCGATCGAGCAGCACACGTTCAACGCCGAGCGGCTGCAGCGCGCGGTGGCCGCGGCGAAGCTCGTCGTCGTCGACTGCAACCTCGACGCGGTGCAGCTGAAGTCGGTGATCGCGCTGGCGCAGCGGTTACGGCGGCCGGTGGTCGTCGCCTGCGTCTCCGACGCCAAGGTGCGGCGGCTGCAGCAGCAGTCGCCGGCCGAGCCGGTCGACCTTGTCGCACTGAACGACGTCGAGGCGCGCGCCGCCGGCCTCGTGCTCGACGACGTGCCGACCGCCGCGCAGGCGCAGGCGGCCTGCGCGGCGTTGCGCGCGCGCATGGCCATCGTCACGCGCGGCGAGCGCGGCCATGTCGCCCTCGCCGACGACGGCGGCGTGCGGTGCTACGCCGCGCCGGCCAACGTCGTCGTCGCGTCGACCAGCGGCGCCGGCGACGCGCTGCTCGCCGGCGTCGTCGGCCATTGGTGGCGCAGCGGCCGGCTCGACGTCGACGCCGCCCACGACCACGCGATGCTGCTCGTCGCCAAGACGCTGGCGCTGCCCGCGGCGACCGCCGGCGCGCTCGCGGTCGACGCCGACTTCGCGCAGCTCGCGCGCATCGCCGTGAGCGCGGTGCCTTGGTGGCGGCGCGGGTTGAGCACCGAGGTCGGCGTCGCCGCGACGCTGGTCGCCACGCTGATCGCGGCATGGCAGTTCGCCGGGCCGCGGCCGGCGACCGGCAGCGCGGCGGCGGCCTCGGCTGCCCCGGCGGCCGAAACGGCCGCTTCGATCGGCGCGTCGAGGGCCGCGACGGCTGCCGCTTCGGTGGCCGGGTCGGCCGTCGCAGGCTCGTCGGCCGTGGCCGATCGCGCGGCCGCGTCGCCGCCGTTGCGCGACGCGAGCGCCGGGTCGGCGCCGCCGTCGGCCGCGACGACGCGACCCGAAGCGCTGCCGCCGCGATGACGACCGCGCGGCGCCGGGTCTGGCTGTTCGACCTCGACGACACGCTGCACGACGCGACGACGGCGTCGATGCCGGGGCTGCGCGCGGCGTTCGGCGACTACATCCGGCGCGAACTCGGCCTGACCGAGGCCGAATCGCACGCGCTACGCAACGCCTACTGGCAGCGCTACGGCGCGACGCTGCTCGGGCTGGTGCGCCACCACGGCGTCAGCGCCGCGCACTTCCTGCACGACACGCACCGGCTGCCGGGGCTCGAGTCGCGGATCCGCGGCCACCGCGGGGACTTGGCAGCGCTGGCGCGGCTGCCGGGGCGCAAGGTGGTGCTGACCAATGCGCCGGCGGCGTACGCCGCGCGCGTCCTCGGCGCGCTCGGCGTCGCGGCGGCGTTCGAGCGCGTGCTGTCGATCGAGGACATGCGGATGTTCGGCAACCTGCGGCCGAAGCCCGATGCGCGGATGTTCAAGCGCATCGCGTGCCGTCTGCGCGTCGCGCCGTCGCGATGTGTGCTCGTCGAGGACACGCTCGCCCACCAGAAGGCCGCGCGCCGCGTCGGCATGCGAACGGTGTGGATGCAGCGCTGGCTCGGCGGCTACGCTGCGGGGTCGGCCGGTGCGATGCGGATCCGCCGCCGGCCGGCCTACGTCGACCGACGCGTGCGGCGGCTGCGCGACTTGTCGAAATTCGGCGCTACGGTGTGACCGTCGGCGGCGCGCCGAGGCACCGCCGGCGGCATCACATCTCCATCGCGCACGCGCCGGGCGTCGCCAGCGCCGGCGCCTTCGGCACGACGCCGAACGGGCTCACGCGCCCGGCCGGCGGGATCGCTTCGTCGGTGAAGTCGGCCGCGAGCCCGACGACGACGAATTCGACGTCGGTGCGCGATTCGGTACCCGCCACGGTCGCCGACGCGGTCAGGCGCAGCCGAATCCACGGCGCGTACGACTCGGCGTAGGTCAGCGACACCGTCGCGCGGCCGTCGACGGTCTGCACCGTGCCCGGCGACACCGCGATCACGTTGCCGGGCCAGAGCACGCCGTCGCCGTTGTCGTCCTCGCCGGGGTCGAGGATGCCGTTCTCGTTCGCGTCCTCGTTGCGGCAGGCCCAGATCGGCGACGTACCGGTCCAGCTCGTGCCGTCGAAGGCCAGCCGGCCGGTGAGGTAGTCGATCGGGATCGCCTTCACCGTCACCGTCGCGCCGTTGACGGCGATGCCGTTCGAGTCGGTGACGTAGACGACCCAGTTCTTGCGGTAGGTCTGCGGGTCGAGGTTCTCGATGACGTTGCCGGTGCCGAGCGCGATGAACAGCGCGGCCTGGTTGACGGTCAGCGTCGCGGTGTCGGCAACGCCCGGATAGCCGGCGACCTGCGCGCGCAGCACGACGCCGTTGTTGGCCGTGCTCTCCGAACCCGACCGGTAAGCGACCGACGCCTGGCCGCTGGCGTCGGTCGTCGCCGACGCCTGCAAGAGGTTGCCGCCGCTCGGGTCGGTGACGCGGGTGAAGTTCACGGTCTGCCCCTGCACCGGATTGCCGGCGAGGTCGGTGACCTTGGCGACCACCTGCGCCTGGTTGCCGCTGGCGATGCTGGCGTTCGGCCCGATCGCCGTCGGGCTGATCTGCAGCACGAGGTTGGTCGGCACGGTCGCGACGACGGTCAGCGGCAGCGTCGTGCTGGTGCTCGAGCCGCGAACCGTGGCCTGGACCGTGACCGGGCCGGCCGCCAGCGACGTCAGCGTCACCTCCGCCTCGCCGGCACTGTTCGTCGTCGACGTCGACGCAGACACCGTGCCGCCCGAAAGCGTGCCGCCAGTGGCGGCGAAGTCGATCGTCGCGCCGACGCGCCCGACGCCCCCCTGCAGCAGCCGCACGCGCACCTTTTGCGCGGCACCGACCGCGACCGTCGACCCGGCCGCCGGCGACACGAACGTGAAGTCCTCGCCGCTGATCGTCAGCGCCGGGCTCGGCGAGATCTGCGAACCGGCGCCGGCAAAGACGACGCTGTCGGTACCCGGGTTGGTGGCGGTGTAGGTGTAGCGGATCTGGCCGCTGGCGTTGGTGCGGCCGTCGCCGGCGGTGACGAGCGGGTTGCCGAGCGAGCTCGTCGCGGTGACGGCGACGCCGGGCACCGGGTTGCCGACCGCGTCGGTGACGACGACGTCGAACGCGGCGCTGTTGCCGAGGATCAGCGATGTCGGCCCCGACAGCGTCAGCCGCGTGCCGGCGATCGGCAGCGCCAGCGCGCTGCTCACCGCGCCCGACGACACGGTGATCACCGCGCTGCGGTTGCTGCGGTCGGCGCCGGCGGCGAACTGCGCCGTCGCGACGCCGGCGGCGTCGGTCGTCGTCGTCACCGCCGACAGCGTGCCGGTGCTGGCGCGGAACGCCACCGGCGCGTTCGGCAGCGCGTTGTTGTTCGCGTCCTTGACGAACGCGCGGACCGTCACCGCGTCGCCGCCGGTGCCGACGGTCGTTGCCGACGCGATGACCTCGATCGACGTCGGCACCGTGCCGGTCGGGGCGTCGACGACCTGCAGCGCCGCGCTGCGCGTGACGCCGCTGGCCGACGCGGTGACGGTGATCGTGCGGTTGCTGCGGTCGGCGCCGACGGCGATCGTCGCGGTGACACGGCCGCTGGCATCGGTGACCGACCCGATCGTGCCGGCGATCGTCACCACCGCGCCACTGTCGGCCGACAGCGTCACCGGCACGCCGGCGACTGCGTTGCGGTTTGCGTCGAGCGCGGTGACGGTGGCGGTGACCGTCGCTTCGCCGGAATTGAAGATCGTCGCCGACGACAGTTGCAGGTCGATGTCGGCCGCAGTCGGCGTCGGCGTGCCGCCGCCGTTGCCGCCGTTGCCGCCGCCGGGCGGCGTGCCGCCGAACGGCGGCGTCGTCGACCCGCTGCCGCCGCCGCAGGCCGCGAGGGTCGCGAGCGCGACGAGGACGAAGAGTCGGCGGAGCAAGGTCTGCATATCGGATTCCTGGACTTGCGGCGTCGCGGGCGGGTTCGCGCGGCGCGTCGGCTCAGCGCGCCGCGGTGCGGTCGGTGACGATCTTCGGCGTGATGAACACCAGCATTTCGGTCTTCAGCGTGCTGCGCAGCCGGTTCTGGAACAGGTAGCCGACGACCGGGATGTCGCCGAGCAGCGGCACCTTGTTGATCTCGTTGCGCTCGTCCTGCGTGAAGATGCCGCCGATGACGACCGTGCCGCCGTTCTCGACGAGCACCTGCGTCTCGACGCGGTTGGTGTTGATCGCCGGTCCGGCAGCGGTCAGCGCGCCGCGGCTGTCCTTGTTGACGAGCAGCGTCAGGATCACGTTGCCTTCGGGCGTGATCTGCGGCGTGACCTCCAGGCTCAGGCTGGCGTTGCGGAACGCCACCGACGTCGCACCGCTCGACGTCGCCTGCTGGTACGGGATCTCCTCGCCCTGCTCGATGCGCGCGCGCGTCTGGTCGGCGGTGATCACGCGCGGGCTCGACACGACGTTGCCGCGGCCTTCGGCTTCGAGCGCCGAGATCTCGAGGTTCAGGAAGCGCTCGGCGCTGGCGCCGAACAGCGACAGCGCGAACGTTGCGGCGGCGACGTCGCCGAACGTCGACGTGTTCGCCGGCAGGTTGACGAACTGCGTGTTCGAGAACTCGACCGCCGGGCCCTGCCCGGTCTGCGCGCCGATCGCGTCGTAGTTGCCGCCGATGCTGACGCCCGACCGCGTCGGCCGGCCGCGCAGGTCGGCGCCGCCGAGGCGCACGCCGAGCGTGCGGCCGAAGCTGTCGTCGGCCTCGACGATCCGCGCCTCGATCAGCACCTGTCGCACCGGAATGTCGATCTTGGAGATCAGCTCCTGCACTTCCTCGAGCTTGCTCGGGATGTCGGAGACGAACAGCTGGTTGGTCCGCGGCTCGGCGATGACGCTGCCGCGCGGGCTGAGCAGCCGCGACGTCGTCGACGTTGTTCCAACCGTCGCCACCGCGCCGAGCGCGCTGCTGCCGCCGCCGCCCTGCGCAATGCCGGTACCGAGCAGCTGCGCGGCGATGACTTCGGCGCGGGCGTAGTTCAGCTGGAACGATTGCGTGCGCGTCGGCTCGAGGTCGGCGATCTTGCGCTGCGCCTCGAGTTCGCTCTGCTCCTTGGCGGTGAGCTCTTCCTTCGGCGCGATCCACAGCACGTTGCCGCTGCGCCGCACGCCAAGCCCCTTGGCCTGCAGGATGATGTCCAGCGCCTGGTCCCACGGCACGTCCTTCAGCCGCAGCGTGACGGTGCCGGTGACGGTGTCGCTGGTGACGACGTTGAAGTTCGTGAAGTCGGCGATCACCTGCAGCAGCGCGCGCACTTCGATGTTCTGGAAGTTCAGGCTCAGCTTTTCGCCCTGGAAGCCGGGGCCCTGCACGAGCTTGTTCGGGTCGACCTTGACCGGCCGCACCTCGAGGACGAACTGGTTGTCGCTCTGGTAGGCGCTGTGCTCCCACGACCCGGTGGGCTCGACGACCATGCGCACGCGGTCGCCGCTCTGGAACGTCGACACGCTGCGCACCGGCGTGCCGAAGTCGGTGACGTCGAGGCGCCGACGCAGATGGTCGGGCAGAGTCGAGCGCAGGAACTCGACGACCAGGCTTTGGCCCTGCTGGCGGATGTCGACGCCGACCTGCGTGCTCG
Organism: uncultured Burkholderiales bacterium; assembly: GCA_965365495.1. Classification (GTDB taxonomy): domain Bacteria; phylum Pseudomonadota; class Gammaproteobacteria; order Burkholderiales; family Burkholderiaceae_C; genus Rubrivivax. Next base: position 1,888 of record CBDUBX010000099.1, on the reverse strand, counting down.
GCAGCGTGACGACGACACGGCCCGCGCCGTCGGCGCCGCGGCGGAAGTCGACCTCGCGCAGCGCCAGCGACACCGCGTTCTGCGGCTGCGCGAACTGCACCGTGCGCGGTGCGTCGCCCGGCGCCGCCGCTGCTGCCGCCGCGGCCAGCGCCGGCCCGGCGCCGTCGAGCAGCAGCAGCAGCGACTTGCCCTGCAGCACCGCCGAATAGCTCGCCGCCTGCTTCAGGTTCAGCACCAGCCGCGTGCGATCGCCGCTCTGCGCCACCGCCACCGAGCGCAGGTTGCCCTGGTTGACGTCGACGACGTTGCGGCCGAGCGCGTTGCCGATGCCCGGCAGGTCGATCGCGATTCGCGGCGGCGTCTGCACGACGAAGCCGCTCGGTACCGCGGTCAGCGGCTCGGTCAGCTCGATGCGAACGACCTCGCCACCGGCCTGCTGCGTCGTGGTGATCGACTGGATCGCGTTCTGCGCCTGCGCCGCCGCCGGCAGCAGCCCGGCCGCCGCGGCGAGCACGACGGCGACAACGGCACGCCAGTGGGTCATGTTCGGTCTCTCCAGCTGAAGTCTCATCGGGCGCTGTCCTCGAGCTGCAGCGTGGCCGGGCGTTCGATCCACTCGCCGGCAGCGTCCTGCACGAGTTCGCGCAGCGCGACCTCGGTCTCGTCGATCTTCGTGATGCGGCCGTAGTTCTGGCCGAGGTGGTCGCCGACCTTGACCTGATACAGCAGGTTGTCGACCCGCAGCAGCGCGAAACGCCGGCCGGCGCGGTCGACGCTGCCGACCATCGACATGCTGTCGAGCGGATAGGCCTCGAGCGGCTCCTTGCGCCGGTTCACTTCGGCGGCGAGCATCGAGTTCGGCTGCCGCGCCTCCTGCTTCAGCGCGACGCTGAGCTTCTGCGCGCTGAACGGCTCGACGGCCTGCGCCATCACGTACGGCTGCGGGTCGAATTGCTTCGGCGGCTGCAGCGGCGTGACGTTGGGCTGGACCTCGCGCTCCTGCTGCTTCATCCACAGCCGTAGCTCTTCGTGCTCGGGGCTGCAGCCGGCGAGCGCGACGGTCGACGCCGCAACGGCGGCGACGATCAGGCGGTGCAGCGTCATGGGCGGGCGGGCGCGCCGGCCTTCGCCGCGGCCTGGCGTTGCTCGGCGATCTCGGTGGCGTCGAGATAGCGATAGGTGCGCGCGGTCGCTTCCATCGACAGCAGCCCCGCGTCGCGGCCGGGCACCGGCGTCAGCACCAGGTTCTGCAGCGTGACGATGCGCGACAGGTTGGCGACGTCGGCGGCGAACGAGCCGATGTCGTGGTAGCGGCCGCTGACGCGGATCGCGATCGGCAGCTCGGCGTAGTAGTCCTTGACCTGCACCTGCCCCGGGCGGAACAGCTCGAACTGCAGCCCGCGCCCGAGCCCGGCCTGGTTGATGTCGGACAGCAGCGCGTCCATCTCGGCCTTGCCGGGCAGCTGCTTCTCGAGCTGCGTCACGTACTCCTGCACCTGCAGCTTCTGCTTGCGCAATTCGGTCAGGTTGACCGCCTGCGCCAGGCGGTTGCGGTAGTCGGCCTTCAGCTGCGGCTCGCGCTCGCGGGCGGCGACGAGTTCGTCGTCGGCGTCCGACAGCAGCAGCAGCCAGCCGAGCGCGACTGCGAGCAGCGCGGCGATGAGCCAGGCGACGGCCTTCGGCAGCGGCGGCCACTGCCCGGGCTCGTTCATGTTCAAGCCGCGGAACTGCGATGCGGCGTTGTCGACGTAGGTGCTCAGCTCGAACCCGGGGGCAGTGGTGTTCCTGGCCATTGCTGCCCCCTCAGACCTTGGCGGGCGCGGCCGCGCCCGAAGCCGCCGGCGCCGGCGCAGCGGCCGCCGCCGGCCGCTTCAGCGACACGCGCATC
>CBDUBX010000098.1:0-8764 GCA_965365495.1 uncultured Burkholderiales bacterium | reverse complement strand
CGGCGCTGACGCTGGTGTTCGAGTCGTTCGCGTACAAGCACGGCGTGCCGCTCGACGCCGACTTCGTGTTCGACATGCGTGCGCTGCCGAACCCGTACTACGTGCGCGAGCTGCGGCCCAAGACCGGCCGCGACGCGACCGTCGCCGCCTATCTGCAGGCGCAGCCCGAAGTCGGCGAAATGCTGCAGCAGATCGCCGCGTTCCTGCAGCGCTGGCTGCCGGCGTTCCGCGAGGACCGGCGCAGCTACCTCACGGTCGCGCTCGGCTGCACCGGCGGCCAGCACCGCTCGGTCTACGCCGCGGAATGGCTCGCTCGCCGCTTCGAGGCCGGCGATGCGACGCTCGTCCGCCACCGCGAGCTCGACGCGCGTGATTGACGTCTCGGGCGCGTGGCTCGCGGCGCTGCCGCTGTTCCCGCTGCAGACGGTGCTGTTCCCGGGCGGGCGGCTGGCGCTGAAGGTGTTCGAGGCGCGCTACCTCGACATGACGAGCACGTGCCTGCGCACCGCTCAGCCGTTCGGCGTCGTCTGCCTGCGCGAAGGCGCCGAAGCCGGCGGCGCGTCGGCGGTCGAGTTCGAACCTGTCGGCGTACTCGCGCACATCGACGAGGTCGACGCCGACCGGCCCGGCATCCTGCAGCTCGCGTGCACCGGCGGGCAGCGCTTCCGCATCGTCGGCGACGCGACGCAGCGCGGCGACGGCTTGTGGAGCGCGCGCGTGCAGCCGCTCGCCGACGACGTCGTTCGCGCGCCGGCAGCGTCGATGCACGGTACGGTCGCCGCGCTCGCCGACGCGTTGCGCCAGCTGCACGAGCTCGACCGCGGCGTGCCGGCATCGACGCCGGTGCGGCTCGACGACGCCGGCTGGGTCGCCAACCGCTGGTGCGAACTGCTGCCGATCTCGCTGGCGGCCAAGCAGAAGCTGATGGAGCTCGACGACCCGGTGATCCGGCTGAGCCTCGTCGACGGCTATCTGCGCGACCGCAAGGTCGTCGTCGGCTGATCAGACGCCGACTGCGCAGCGGACTTTCGCGAACGGTCACACGAGCAGCCCGCGCACCGGCGCCGGCAGGCCGAGCGCCAGCGCCTCGTCGCGCGTCGCCCAGCGACCGCTGTCGGCATCGACGTCGACCGCCGGTGCGTCGGCCGGCCAGTCCCAGCGCAGCGCCACAAGCGTCCAGTCGAAGTGTGTCAGCGCGTGTTCGATCGGCGGCAGCCAAACTCCACGGCCGGGCCAGCGCGCGACGACCGAACCGAGCGCATCGGCGTCGGCGTACTCGGGCAGGCTCCACAACCCGCCCCAGACGCCGGTCGGCGGCCGGCGCACGAGCCAATGCTGCGCGCCGCGGCGCAGCCACAGCAGCGCGTTCGACCGCCGGCCGCGGCGCGGCCGCGCGGCGCGCACCGGGTAGCGCTCGACATCGCCGGACCGCCTCGCGGCGCAGTCGTCGTGCCACGGACACGCGCCGCAGTTCGGTCGCCGCGGCGTGCACACCCCCGCGCCGAGGTCCATCAGCGCCTGGTTGTAGACGTCGACGTCGCGCGGCGGCAGCAGCGTCTCGGCCAGCCGCCACAGCCGGCCCATCGCCGGCTCGCGGCGCGCATCGGCCTCGAACGCGAACAACCGCGCCAGCACGCGACGCGCGTTGCCGTCGAGGATCGACACGCGTTCGCCGAAGCACGCCGCGGCGATCGCCGCCGCGGTCGACCGGCCGACGCCGGGCAGACCGGACAGCGCCGCGGCGGTGGGCGGGAACACCCCGCCGTGGTCGGCAACGACAACGCGCGCCGCGCGGTGCAGGTTGCGTGCGCGGCTGTAGTAGCCGAGGCCGCTCCACGCCGCGAGCACGTCGTCCAGCGGCGCCTCAGCGAGCGTCGCGACGTCGGGAAAGCGCTCGACGAAACGCGCGTAGTAGCCGCGCACCGTCGCCACCTGCGTCTGCTGCAGCATCACTTCGGACAGCCACACGCGGTACGGGTCGCGCGTGCCCTGCCACGGCAGGTCGTGCCTGCCGTGACGCCGCTGCCACGCGACGAGCCGCTCGCCGAGCGCCGGCCGAGGCGCCGTGCGGCCATCCGCGACGGCAGTCAAGCCGCCGCCTGCTGCGCCAGCGGCGGTGTCGGCGCCGCGTCGTTCGTCGCCGCCACCGCGTCGGCGACGAGCGCGTCGATTCTCGCCTGCACCTCGGCCAGCCGGTCGTCCTGCGCCTGCACCTCGGTGATCCGCGCTTCGAGCTCGCCGGCCGCGCCCTGCACGCGCTGCAGCGCCTCGCGCCGGCGCGCGAACGCGCGCCGACGCTCGCGCAACTGCACGTCGACCTGCGTCAGCGCGGCCTTGCTCCACATCTCGACTTCACCGGCGGCGTTCTCGAAGCCGACACGCAGTTTCGACAGCAGCAACCGCCGGAACTGCTCGGCGAACCCTGGCGCGGCCATGCGCCAGATCTGCGACAGCCCGAGATAGCGGCCGTAGTTCTTCTCGATCGACGCCAGGTCTTCGACACATTCGGCGAACGACGGCGGCGCACCGACCGCGAACGTGAAGCCGAACTCGGTGTTCAGCGCGCGAAAGCTCGCGTCGAGCATCTGCCGCATCTCCTCGGCCTGCGTCGTCGCACGGGCGATCGCTGCCCGCAGTCGCGCGAGCAGCGTTTCGAACGCCGCGCGTGCGCCGAGCCGCAGCGGCTTGGCGAGCATCGCGGCGTGCATCGCGCCGACCTCGACCCGCAGCGTTTCGCTCGACAGCGCCGTGAGCAGCTCGCGCTGGATGCGCAGCTGCACCGCACGCAGCGCCGCGAGCCGCGACGTGCAGCGCTCGAAGTCGGCGCTCTCGGCCTCGACGCGCTCGACCAGCATCCGCGTCTTCGCGCCGCTCTTGCCGCGCAGTCCGCGCAGCTCGAACAGCTGCTCGGCCTGTTGCCGCCGCCGCTCGGCGAGGCGCCGCGCGGTCTGCACGCGCAGCCGCTCGACGACGGCCAGCGTCGACTGCGCCAGCACTTCGCGATGGCGCGGCAGCAGCCCCGCCGCCAACGCCGCCTCGAGCGGCAGCAGCCCGCTCGCGGCCAGCGCGGCGTCGTCGCCGGCGAGCCGCGCCGCGAGCGCGTCGCGCGCCGACAGCGCGAACACGCGGTCGCCGTCGATACCGAGCAACGACGCGGCGTCGCGCCGCTGCTGCTCGATCTGCTCGTCGACCGCGGCGGCCGACAGCAGCGGGTCGCGCAACGTGTCGATCTTGTTCAGCACCACGTAACGGTCGAGGCTGGCGCCGCCGAGGTGCTCGAGCCAGATCGTCAGGTCCGACCGCGTCACGCCGGCGTCGGCCGACAGCACGAACACCGCCGCGTGCGCGGTCGGCAGCAGCGACAGCGTCAGCTCGGGCTCTGCGCCGATCGCGTTGAGGCCCGGCGTGTCGACGACGACCATGCCGCGCTGCAGCAGCGGGTGCGGGTAGTTGATCACCGCGTGGCGCCACGCCGGCACTTCGACGTTGCCGTCGGCGCCGCGCGGCGGGTTGTCCTGCGGCTGCGAGTCGTCCCACAGCCCGAGCGCCCGCGCGTTCTCGACCGGCACGCGCTGCACGCGCGTCACCGCCGAGAACGCCTGCACCAGCGCCTGCGCGTCGTCGGGCTGCAGCGGCACCGTGTGCCAGTGCTCGGCGCGCGGCCGCAGCTCGGCCAGCGACAAGCCGCGCAGCCGCGTCTCGATCGGCAGCAGCGACAGCTGCGGCGGCGAGTCGGGGTCCCAGCGCAGTTCGACCGGGCACATCGTCGTTCGCCCGGGCGTGGCCGGCAGCATCCGCACGCCCGCGTCGGCGAAGAAGATCGCGTTGATCAGCTCGGTCTTGCCGCGCGAGAACTCGGCGACGAACGCGAGCACCAGCTTGTCCGACGCCAGCCGCTCGCGCAACGCCGCGAGCAGCGCCGCGCCGGCGTCGTCGAGCACCTCGTGGTCGGCGAGAGCGCGGCCGAGCAGCGACACACGGCGGCTGACTTCCGAGCGCCAGCTGGCGAGCTCGTCGAGGCGGTGGGTGATCGGACTCGTCATCGCGTGGCGGCCGCGAGACGGCGTCGCAGCGCCCCCGGCGCAGCGATGCTACCCGGGGATCGCCGGCGCTCGGCGCTGCGGCGACGCCGGCGCAGCGGCGCGGGCGATCGCGCCGTTACCGCTTCTGACACGCCGCGCAGAAATAGCTCGCGCGCTGCGCCTGCACGACGCGCTTCAGCGCTGCGCCGCAGCGCCGGCACGGTTGGCCTTCGCGACCGTAGACCGCGGCCACGCCCTGGAAGCGGCCGTTGACGCCGTGCGCGTCGGCGAAGTCGCGCAGCGTGCTGCCGCCGAGGTCGATCGCGTCGGTCAGCACGTCGCGCAGCGCCTGCAGCAGCCGCGCGGCGCGTCGCGGGCCGATGCGGTCGGCGCGTGTCGCCGGGTGGATGCCGGCGCGGTGCAATGCTTCGCTGGCGTAGATGTTGCCCGCGCCGACGACGACGCCGCCCTGCAACAGCAGCGCCTTGATCGGCGTGCTCCGGCGCTGGAGCGCCGCGTGGAACGACGCCGCGGTCAGCGCGTCGTCGAACGGCTCGGCGCCGAGCCGCTGCAGCCGCTCGGCCGCCGGCGCGGCGTCGAGCGACGCCGACCAGACGACGCTGCCGAAGCGCCGCGGGTCGTTCAGGCGCAGCGTGCCGCGGTCGGTGACGAGGTCGAAGTGGTCGTGCACGCCGGGCTCTATCGGGTCGGCGAGCAGCGCCAGCTTGCCCGACATGCCGAGGTGGACCAACAGGCCACCCGCAGCGCTGCCGCCGCGCTCGAGCGGCAGCCACAGGTACTTGCCGCGGCGCTGCGCCCCGCCGACGACTTCGCCGACGAAAGCACCGGTGTCGCGGCCGAGGCCGAAACGCAGCGGTTTGCCAAGTCGCACGCGCTCGATGCGCGCGCCGGCCAGCGGCCCGGCGATGCCCCGCCGCGTGACCTCGACCTCGGGCAGTTCGGGCATCGAATCATTATGTGAGAATGATTTTTCACCCCCTTACTCGACCCGTTCGAGCCGTCCGATGTCGGGACTTTCCATGCGGCGCGTCGCCGCCTGCGGGCTGCTCGTCACCGCTGCCGTGCACGGGGCGCAAGCGGTGCACGCCGCGCCCGTTGCCGCGCCGATGGCCGCCGCGTCGCAGCCGCTTGCCGCCCAGGTGTCAGCGCTCGACGACCGCCTGCTCTATCAATTGCTCGTCGCCGAGATCGCGCTGAGCCGCGGCGACACGTCGACGGCCTACGACTGGATCCTCGACGCCGCGCGGCGCACGCGCGACGACGCGCTGTTTCGCCGCGCGGTCGACATCGCGCTGCGCGCGCGCGCCGGCGAGCGGGCGCTGGCCGCGACGCAGGCGTGGCGCACCGCGTCGCCGCGGTCGGCGGACCCGTTGCGGCTGCAGTTGCAGATTCTGCTGCTGCAGAACCGCGTCGACGCGCTGGCCGAGCCGCTGCAGGCGCTGCTTGCGCTCGCCGCTCCAGCCGAGCGCGTCGCGATCATCACGACGCTGCCGCGGCTGATGCAGCGCGTGCAGAACCCGCAGCAGGTCGCGGCGCTGTTCGACCGCGTGCTACGGCCGTACGTCGACGACCCGCAGGCGCGGCTCGCTGCGCGCGTCACGCTGGCCCGCGCGTGGATACGCGCGAAGGATTCCGACCGCGCGCTCGAGCTGGCACGGCGCGCGCGCGGCGACGAGCCGGGGTCGCCGGCGGCGGCGGCGGTCGCGCTCGAACTCATCGACGAAGAACCCGAGGCCGAAGCGCTGGTTCGCGCCTATCTCGCGCGCGCCGATGCCGACGCGGCGATCCGCCTCGGCTACGCGCGGGCGCTGACGATCGCGCACCGCTACGCCGACGCCACCGCGGTGCTGCGCGACGCGGTGCGCCTGCAGCCGGCCGATCCGGGACCGTGGCTGTCGCTCGGCGCGCTGTACCTCGAAACCAAGGAGCCGGCGCGCAGCGAAGAGGCGTTGCGGCGCTACCTCGAGCTGACCGCCGATGCGGGCCCGACCGGCGATCGCGGCGCGACGCCCGCGTCGCCCACGTCGCCCACCGCTGCGCCGACCGCGGCCGCGGCGGCTCCGTCTGCGGTGTCGCCGGCTCCGGCAAACGCGGCGGCGTCCCCCACCGATGCGCGCGCTGCGGCCACCGCCGACGGCCGGCGCCAGGCGTGGCTGATGCTCGCCGAAGCTGCCGAGCAGCGGCAGGACTGGGCGGCCGCCGACGCGTGGCTGGCGCGCGTCGACGACCCGGCGCGCGCGTTGCAGGTGGCCGCTCGCCGCGCGTCGATGCTCGCGCGCCAGGGCCGGCTCGACGCGGCGCGCGAGACGATCCGCGCAGCGACCGTGCAGGGCAGCGACGGCGAACGTGCGAAGGTCCTTGCCGAGGTGTCGTTGCTGTACGAAGCCAAGCAATGGCAGTCCGGCCACGCCCTGCTCGACGCGGCGCTGGAACGCGATTCGTACGACGCCGACTTCCTCTACCAGCAGTCGATGTTCGCCGAGAAGCTCGGCCGTCACGACGAGATGGAAACGCTGCTGCGGCGCGTGATCGCACTGCGCCCGGAACACGCGGCGGCGTACAACGCGCTCGGCTATGCGCTGGCCGATCGCAACCAGCGGCTGCCCGAAGCGCGCGAGCTGATCGTCCGCGCGCTCGAACTGTCGCCCGGCGACCCGTTCATCACCGACAGCCTCGGTTGGGTCGAGTTTCGTCTCGGCAACGTCGACGCCGCACTGCAGGCGCTGCACAAGGCGTACGCGGCGCGCCCCGACGCCGAGATCGCTGCCCACCTCGGCGAGGTGCTGTGGTCGATCGGCCGCGCCGACGAGGCGCGCCGCGTCTGGCGCGAGGGCCGGAATCGCGACGCCGGCAACGACGTTCTCGCCGAGACGCTGACGCGGCTGCGCGTGCAGCCGTGAAGCTCGCGTGGCGCGTCGGCGCGGCGCTGGCAGCGACGATCGTCGTCGCGGGCTGCGCGACGCCGCCGCCTTCGACCGCGAGCGCGGAGTGGATCGCCGGCCGGCTGGCGCTGAAGGTCGCAGCGCATGCGCCGCAACCGGCGCGCAGCGTCAGCGGTGCGTTCGAGCTGCGCAGCGGCGACGGCGCCGGCGAGTTGCACCTGCTCGCGCCGCTCGGCGCGCGCATCGCGCAGGCGCGCTGGTCGGCCGATGCCGCGGTGCTCGCGACCGGCGACGGCGAACGGCGCTACGCGGACCTGGCCGAACTGTCGCGCGACGTCTTCGGCGAAAGCCTGCCGCTCGACGCGCTGCCCGACTGGATCGCCGGGCGGCCGTGGCCGCGCGCGCCGCACGAGGCCACGGCCGAAGGCTTCGCGCAGCTCGGCTTCGGCGTCGACACGTCACGCGTCGCCGCCGGCGCAATCGTCGCGCGGCGCAGCGTCGCGCCGGCGATCGAATTGCGCATCCAGCTCGACGACCGATGACGCTGCGCGCGCTGTACGACGTGCCGGCGCCGGCCAAGCTGAACCGGTTCCTGCATGTCGTCGGCCGGCGGGCCGACGGCTACCACCTGCTGCAATCGGTTTTCGTGCTGATCGACTGGACCGACACCCTGCACTTCGAGCGCCGCGACGAAGGCCGCATCGCGCGCCACGACCTCGCGGTGGCGCTGCCCGAAGACGACCTGTGCCTGCGCGCCGCACGCGCGCTACGAGCCGCCAGCGGCACGCCGCTCGGCGCCGACATTTCGATCGACAAGCGCGTGCCGTGGGGCGCCGGGCTCGGCGGCGGCAGCTCCGACGCGGCGACGACGCTGCTCGCGCTGAATCGCTTGTGGCGGCTGAACTGGCCCCGCCGCCGGCTGGCCGAGATCGGGCTGGCGATCGGCGCCGACGTACCGTTCTTCGTCGGCGGCCGCAACGCCTTCGTCGAAGGCATCGGCGACGTGCTGACGCCGATGACGCTGGACCCGGCGGAATACGTCGTCGTCAAGCCGCCGGTCGAGCTGCCGACGCGCGACGTCTTCGCGCATCCGCGGGTCGTTCGCGACAGCGCCGCTGTTATACTCGCGGGCTCTTTCGAAGGCGTCGGTGGCGTGCGTTGGCCGGCGGAATGGGGCGCAGAAAACGGGTCTGGGGCTTCGGCCTTCGATCGCAACGATCTGCAAGCCGCCGCCGAAGAACTGGCCCCCGACGTGGCGCAAGCCGCCGGCTGGCTTCGGGCGCGTTACGGCAACGGCCGCATGACGGGTTCGGGCAGCGCGGTCTTCGCGAGGGTCGGTCCGACCGCGACATCCACCACGGCGACATCGGCGCAAGACCTCGGTCTTCCGCCACGGTGGGTGGGGCGCCGGTGCCGGGGTCTCGCCGAGCACCCGCTGCGGGGCTGGGCCGACTGAACGCTTTTCGCGGTGCGCGCTTGCGCTCACCGCAGTAGGGGAGTCGCCAAGTTGGTTAAGGCATCGGATTTTGATTCCGACATTCGAGGGTTCGAGTCCTTCCTCCCCTGCCAAATTCCGCTCGATTGCCGCCGCGTCTCGTGATTCGATGACGAAGCTGCCTCCGCGCGCAAGCCGTCCCGAGTCCACCGTGCTGTTCAACACCGTGCTGTTCACCGGCAACGCCAACCCGGCGTTGGCGCGCCAGATCGCGACGCACCTCGGAGTCGAGCTCGGCCAGGCGTCGGTCGGGCGGTTTTCCGACGGCGAAGTGACGGTCGAGGTGCGCCAGAACGTCCGCGCGCGCGACGTCTTCGTGATCCAGCCGACGTGCGCGCCGACCA
>CBDUBX010000097.1:0-8810 GCA_965365495.1 uncultured Burkholderiales bacterium | reverse complement strand
TCGGCGCAGGCCACCGCCTGGCAGAACGCGAACAGCAGCGTCAGGTTGCAGTGGATGCCGTCGGCTTCGAGCCGCTCGGCGGCGCGGACCCCTTCCCACGTCGACGCGATCTTCACGAGCACACGCGCGCGGTCGACGCCTTCGGCCTCGTACAGCGCGACGAGGCGCCGCGCGCGCGCCACCGTCGCCGCGGTGTCGAACGACAGTCGCGCGTCGACCTCGGTGCTGACGCGCCCGGGCACGAGCGCCAGGATCTCGCGGCCGAAGCGCACGAGCACGCGGTCGACGCGCTCGTCGAGCGCGACGCCGCGGCCCCCGGCGGCGGCGAGCAGCGGCGCGTAGTCGGCGTGGCGCACCGCCTTCAGGATCAGGCTCGGGTTGGTCGTCGCGTCCTGCGGCGCGAACTGCGCGATGTCGCGGAAGTTGCCGGTGTCGGCGACGACCGTCGTGTGGCGCTTCAGCTGCTCGAGCTGGTTCATCGGCGGGCTTTCCGTGCGAATTGGGGCAAACCTTGATTAGACCGCACGGGTGGTGGCCCGCGCGGGGCTCACAATCGCGCCCGCTTGCGGCCGGGTGGACCGGCGCAGGCGCCAGGAGAGACTCGGCAAGCGGCCCGCGGACACACCCGGCCGGGGTCGACGAAACGCGGCGAGGGGCACGCCGCAGCAGACGATCGACTATGGACTATTCGCACGATCGGGCGCGCAGCCTGGCCTGCCTGAAGCGGGCGGTCGCCCTGATGGGCCAGCACGCCGCGGTGCTCGACCCGGTGAGCTACGCGGTCTTCTACGACTACGCGGCCGGCGGTTCGCCGGCGCTGGCGCAGGCGCTCGACGAGCGGATCGCGCGCGGCGCGTTGCTCGAGCCGGCGGCGCTGCGCGAGCTGTTCGTGCGCCACCTCGCGCCACCCGAAGGCGACGAAGCGCTCGACGGACTGAACCGCGTAATGTCGTTGCTGCAGGCGGTGTCGCAGTCGACCGCAGTCGCGCGCCAGGCCAGCGACGACCTCGGCCGATCGCTGACGACGTTCGCCGTGCAGCTCGCCGACGCGCCCGCGCCGCCGGCGATCGACGCCGCGGTCGGCGAGCTGCGCAGCGCCAGCGAGCAGTCCGGCGCGTCGATCCGCAGCGCCGCCGGCCTGCTCGCGCAGCAAACCGAGGAGGTCGAGCGCTTGCGCGGCGAACTCGAGTTGGCGCGCCAGGAGGCCGCGATCGACGGGCTGACGCAGGTGCTGAACCGGCGCTCGCTCGACCGCGCGCTGCGCGACTGCGTCGCGAACGCGGCGGCGGCCGCCGACGGCGCCGTGGCGCCGTGCCTGCTGCTGCTAGACGTCGACCACTTCAAGCAGATCAACGACCGCTGGGGCCACGCCTTCGGCGACGACGTCTTGCGCGCGCTGGCCCGCGCGCTGACCGCGGTGGCGTCGGCCGACGACCGCGTCGCGCGCTACGGCGGCGACGAGTTCGCGCTGCTGGTCTGCGGCCCCGCCGCGGCGACGGCGCGCGACCTCGCCGCGCGGCTGTGCACGGTCGTCGCCGGCAGCAAGATCCGCAGCGGCGACGGCTGCGAGGTGCGCGGCGAGGTGACGATCTCGATCGGCGCCGCGGCGTGGCAGCAGGGCGACGACGTGGTGTGCTGGCTGCAGCGCGCCGACGCCGCGCTGTACGCGGCCAAGCACGCCGGCCGCAGCTGCGTGCGCTGGGCCGACTGACGCGACCGCGACCGCAACCGCGCCCGCGGCGGGGGCATCAAACCGCCGTCGGCAGCACGTGGTCGCGGAACTGCTCGCGCAGCTTGTTCTTCTGCATCTTGCCGGTGGCGCCGAGCGGGATCGCGTCGACGAAGACGACGTCGTCGGGCGTCCACCACTTGGCGACCTTGCCGTCGAAGTAGGCGAGCATCTCGTCCTTGGTCAGCGCCGCGCCGGGCTTGCGCACGACGACGAGCAGCGGCCGCTCGTCCCACTTCGGGTGGTGCGCGGCGATGCACGCCGCCATCGCCACGGCGGGGTGCGACATCGCGATGTTCTCGAGGTCGATCGAGCCGATCCACTCGCCGCCGCTCTTGATGACGTCCTTGGTGCGGTCGGTGATCTGCACGTAGCCGTCGGCGTCGATGCGGGCGACGTCGCCGGTCGGAAACCAGCCGTCGCCGTCGGCGTAGACGAGGGGGTCGCCGCCTTCGTCGCGGAAGTACGAAGACAGCACGAACGGCCCGCGCACCAGCAGATCGCCCGACGTCTCGCTGCCGAACGGCAGCTCGCGGCCCTCGGCGTCGACAACCTTCAGGTCGACGCCGAAGATCGTCCGCCCCTGACGCGCCATCACCGCATAGCGTGCTTCGCGGTCCAGCGTCGCGTGGCGCGCCTTCAGCGTGCTGGTCGTGCCGAGCGGGCTCATCTCGGTCATCCCCCAGCCCTGGATCACCTGCACGCCGTAGTCGTCGCCGAACTTGCGGATCATCGAGATCGGACACGCCGAGCCGCCGATCACGGTGCGCTTCATCGTCGAGAACTTGAGGCCGTTCGCCTCGACGTGGGCCAGCAGGCCCTGCCACACGGTGGGCACGCCGGCCGACAGCGTCACGCCTTCCGACTCGAACAGCTCGTGCAGCGATGGGCCGTCGAGTCCGGGGCCCGGAAACACCAGCTTGGCACCGACCATGCACGCGACGTACGGCAGCCCCCACGCGTTGACGTGAAACATCGGGACCACCGGCAGGATCGTGTCGCGCGCGCTGCAGTTCAGCGCGTCGGGCAGCGCCGCGGCGTAGGTGTGCAGGATCGTCGAGCGGTGGCTGTACAGCACGCCCTTGGGGTGGCCGGTCGTCCCGCTCGTGTAGCACAGCGAGCTCGCCGTGTTCTCGTCGAAGGTCGGCCAGACGTAGTCGTCGGCGTGCGCGGCGACGAGCTCCTCGTAGCACAGCAGCCCGGGGATCGTCTGCGCGATGTCGTCGGCCGGCATGTGCGCGCGGGCGGTCATCGCGACGAAGTGGCGGATCGTGCGGCAGCGCCGCGCCACCGCCTGGACCAGCGGCAGGAAGGTCAGGTCGAAGCACAGCACCTGGTCTTCGGCGTGGTCGGCGATCCAGACGATCTGGTCGGGGTGCAGCCGCGGGTTGATCGTGTGCAGCACCGCGCCGCTGCCGCTGACCGCGTAGTACAGCTCCATGTGGCGGTGGCCGTTCCACGCCAGCGTCGCGACGCGGTCGCTGCGCCCGACGCCGAGCGCGGCCATCGCATGCGCCATGCGCCGCGACCGCGCCGCGAGCTCGCGGTAGGTGAGGCGGTGGACGTCGCCTTCGACGCGTCGCGACACCACTTGCTGCTCACCGTGGTGGCGCTCGGCGTGGACGATCAGCGACGAAATCAGCAGCGGCAGCTGCATCATCTGGCCGTTCATGGGTCTCCTTCGAGCGGGCGCGGGCGGCGCGGGCGCCACCCAGCGGCGCGGCGGCGCGCGGTTCGCGGAAGATTCTGCGCCAGCCCCGGCGGTGCACCGCTGCGGGATTGCGCGGTGCACCGCTGCGCCGCGGCAGTGCACCGACGGCCGTGGCGCGCGAGCATGGAACTTGCACAATCGCCGCGCGGCGGCGCGTCGACCGCACGCAACCCATTGGAGTCCCGCCGATGCCCTCTCTGTTTCGTTCGCTGTTGCCGCGCCGCGCGGTGCTCGCCGCCGCTGCGCTCGTCGCCGCGCCGTCGCTGGCGTGGGCCCAAACGCCGATCAAGTTCCAGCTCGACTGGCGGTTCGAAGGGCCGGCCGCGTTGTTCCTCGCGTCGGCCGCCAAGGGGTACTACAAGGCCGCCGGGCTCGACGTCACGATCGACGCCGGCAACGGCTCGGGCGGCGCGGTCACGCGCGTCGCGTCGGGCAGCTACGACATGGGTTTCGCCGACCTCGCGGCGCTGATGGAGTTCCACGCCAACAACCCCGACGCGCCGAACAAGCCGGTCGCGGTGATGGTCGTCTACAACAACACGCCGGCGGCAGTGCTGGCGCTGAAGAAGAGCGGCATCGCCAAGCCGGCCGATCTGAACGGCAAGAAGCTCGGCGCGCCCGGGTTCGACGCCGGGCGGCGCGCGTTCCCGATCTTCGCCAAGGCCAACGCCGTCGACGGCGTGCAGTGGACGAGCATGGACCCGCCGCTGCGCGAGACGATGCTCGTTCGCGGCGACATCGACGCGATCACCGGCTTCTCGTTCACGTCGATCCTGAATTTGCAGGCACGCGGCGTGGCGCCCGCAGACATCGTCGTGCTGCCGTACGCGCAGCATGGCGTGAAACTCTACGGCAATGTGATCATCGCGAGCCCGAAGTTCTTGAAGGAGAACCCGGCCGCGGTGAAGGCCTTCCTCGGTGCGTTCGTCAAGGGCGCGAAGGAGGTGATGGCCGACCCGGACGCGGCGATCGCGTACGTCAAGGCGCGCGACGGCATCATCGACGTCGAGCTCGAGAAGCGCCGCCTGCGGATGGCGATCGACGCCGTCGTCGCCAGCCCCGACGCGCGCAGCGAAGGCTTCGGCGTCGTCGTTCCGGCGCGGCTCGCGCTGATGGCGTCGCAGGTGTCCGACGCGTTCGCGACCAAGACGCGTGTCGACCCGGCGGCGGTGTGGACCGATGCCCACCTGCCGTCGAAGGCCGAGCTGAACATCCTGCCGCCGGCCAAGAAATAGCGCATGGCGTTCGTCGACTTCGACCGCGTCTGGCTGGCCTACAACGACGAACTGCAAGCCGCCGGCCAATACGCGGTCGAGGACATCTCGCTGAAGGTCGGTGACGGCGAGTTCATCGCGATCGTCGGCCCGTCGGGGTGCGGCAAGAGCACGTTCATGAAGCTGGCCACCGGCCTGAAGCGGCCGAGCCGCGGCAACGTCGTCATCGACGGCCGCGAGGTCACCGGACCGCTGAAGATCAGCGGCATGGCGTTCCAGGCGCCGAGCTTGCTGCCGTGGCGCACCACGCTCGACAACGTGCTGCTGCCGCTCGAGATCGTCGAACCGTACCGCGGCCAGTTCAAGAAAAGGCGCGACGAGTTCGCCGACAAGGCGCGCGCGCTGCTGGCGAGCGTCGGCCTCGCCGGCTACGAGGACAAGTTCCCGTGGCAGCTGTCGGGCGGGATGCAGCAGCGCGCGAGCATCTGCCGCGCGCTGGTCCACGAGCCGAAGATGCTGCTGCTCGACGAGCCGTTCGGCGCGCTCGACGCGTTCACGCGCGAGGAGCTGTGGTGCGCGCTGCGCGACCTGCATGCGGCGAAGCGCTTCAACGTCATCCTGGTCACGCACGACCTGCGCGAAAGCGTCTTCCTCGCCGATACCGTGTATTGCATGAGCCGCAGCCCCGGGCGGTTCGTCGCGCGCCGGCCGATCGACCTGCCGCGGCCGCGCGACCTCGAGGTCACGTACACGCCGGCATTCACCGAGATCGTCCACGAATTGCGCGCGCAGATCGGCGCGGTGCGACACGCGGCATGAAGATCACGCCGCGCGTCGTGTTGTGGTCGCCGGCGATCGTCCTCGTCGCGATGCTGCTGCTGTGGCAGGTGGCGGTCGTCGGCCTGGCGGTTCCCGAGTACATCTTCCCGAGCCCGTGGCAGATCGCGCAGCAGTTCGTCGAATTCCGCGACGCGCTGCTTGCCGCGGCGTGGAAGACCTTCTGGGTGACGATGCTCGGCTTCGCGCTGGCGATCGTCGTCGGCGTGCTGCTGGGACTCTTGATCGGCAGCTCGCGGCTCGCCTACACCGCGCTGTACCCGCTGATGGTCGGCTTCAACGCGGTGCCGAAGGCGGCGGTCGTGCCGATCCTCGTCGTCTGGTTCGGCATCGGCCTCGGCCCCGGCATCCTGACCGCGTTCCTGATCTCGTTCTTCCCGATCACCGTCAACATCGCGACCGGGCTGGCGACGCTCGAGCCCGAACTCGAAGACGTGCTGCGGGTGCTCGGCGCGAGGCGCTGGGACGTGCTCGTGAAGATCGGCCTGCCGCGGTCGCTGCCGTACTTCTACGCCAGCCTGAAGATCGCGATCACGCTGGCGTTCGTCGGCACCGTGCTCGCCGAGATGACCGCCGGCGACTCTGGCATCGGCTATCTGATGCAGACCGCCGGCAGCCAGCAGCGGATGGCGCTGGCCTTTGCCGGGCTCGTGACGATCGGCGCGATGGCGATGGCGATGTACGAGCTGTTCTCGCTCGTCGAGCGGCGCACGACCGCATGGGCGCACCGCGGTTCGCAGAGCCCTTGAGCTGGCACGCGCGGCTCGCGCTGCGCTACCGCCGCGACGGCGACCGCACCGTCGCCGCCGACCGCCACGAAGGCCCGTTGCGCGTGCTGAAGGCGCTGTACCCCGAGGGTGCGGCGGTGTGCCACCACGTCGTCGTCCACCCGCCGGGCGGCGTCGTCGGCGGCGACGCACTGCACGTCGACGTCGACGTCGGCCCCGGCGCGCATGCGCTGCTGACGACGCCGGGTGCGACGCGGTTCTACCGCTGCGACGGCGTGCGCGCGACGCAGCGTGTCGCGCTGTCGGTCGCCGCCGGAGGCCGCCTCGAATGGCTGCCGCTCGAAGCGATCGCCCATCCGGGCTGCGACGCGGCGTCCGAGGTGCGGCTGACGCTGGCGGACGGCGCCGAGGCGGTCGGCTGGGACGTGCTCGCTCTCGGCCTGCCGGCGGCGGGCGCGGCGTTCGACGCCGGCGTCTTCCGCCAGCATCTCGAGATCCCCGGCGTGTGGCTCGAACGCGGCACGCTGGCGGCGACCGACCGCGCGCTGCTCGACGGCCGGGTCGGGCTGGCCGGGCGGCGCGTCGTCGCCACGATGTGGTGGGCACAGGCGCGACCGCTGACCGACGACCGCCGCGAGGCGATGCTCGAAGCGGCGCGCCAGTGCATCGCCAATGGGCCGCTGGCGCGCACCGCGGGCGCCAGCGCGGTGCAGCCGACCGTCGTCGTCGTGCGCGTGTTGGCCGACGGCGTCGAAGCGGCGATGGCACTGTTGCGCGCGGTGCGCGCGGCGTGGCGAGCGCACGCGTGGGCGCTGCCGCCGACGCCGCCGCGGATCTGGCGCACCTGAAAGCACGAAGGCCCGGCGCCACGGGCGCCGGGCCTTCGACAACGGTGAGCGATCGGCGGTCAGGCCGGCTGACGGCGGCGGCGGACGACCGATCCGACCGCGGCGATGCCGGCGAGCCACAGCGCATATGTCGCCGGCTCGGGGATCACCGCCACCGGCAGCAGCTGGCCGCGCAACTCGCCGGCCGGGTACATCGCGGTGTGGATGTTCACGTACGTCATCCCGGCCATCAGATGGTCGAAGAACGTCGCATTCGGCGTGTCGATGTCGTTGCCGCCGATCAGCAGGCTGTTCGCGCCGACCAGCTGCAGGAAGCCCGGGCCGCTCAGGTCGACGATGACGGGCGCGTTGGCGTCCATCCCCGCCGGGCCGTGGATGTGATACATCATCGCGGTGCCGGTGAGGTCGAACGCAGCGAGCGAGAAGTCGAACGTGTCCTCGTCGCTGTCGTAGAACAGCGTCGCCAGCCCGTCGCCGGGAGCCATGTTCGGCGGCACCTCGTGCATGCCGCTCAGGTGCGCGGTGAACTGGTAGACGAGCGCGTGCGCCGCCATCGGCGCGCCGCCGAGCGCGGCTGCTGCCGCGAGCGCCAGAACGTGCTTCTTCATTTCGATCTCCCGTTCGTTGCCGAGACCGGCACGGCGAGCTCGCCGTGCCGAACGAGGTCGTCGAACCGCGTCTGCGGCGCAGCATAGGCAGGTCGACCGCGCTTGTCAGGAGGTCCATCCCCCGCGTTCCGGGGGTCGTGGCGGGACGGGGCGCAGGCCGACGCGCAAGCTATTCCCTCGCGGTGGGTCGCCCACGGCGCTCGTTAGCATCGGGGCGATGTACGCGACGTTCTTCGGTTTGGCCCGCGAGCCGTTCTCGATCGCGCCGGACCCGCGCTTCCTGTACATGAGCGAACGCCACCGCGAGGCGCTGGCGCACCTGCTGTACGGCGTCGGCGGCGGCGGCGGATTCGTGCTGCTGACCGGCGAGATCGGCGCCGGCAAAACGACCGTCGGCCGCTGTTTTCTCGAGCAATTGCCGCCGCATTGCGTCGTCGCCTACATCTTCAACCCAAAGCTCAGCGTCGCCGAGCTGCTGCAGACGATCTGCCGCGAGTTCGGCATCGACGACGTCGCCGACGAGGCATCGATCAAGGCCCACGTCGACGCGCTGAACGCGTTCCTGCTGCGCTGCCACGCCGCGGGGCGGCAGGCGCTGCTTGTCGTCGACGAGGCGCAAAGCCTCGACGCCGACGTCCTCGAGCAGTTGCGTTTGCTGACGAATTTGGAGACCGCCGAACGCAAGCTGCTGCAGATCGTGCTGATCGGCCAGCCCGAGCTGCGCACGCTGCTCGCGCAGCCGGGGCTCGAACAGCTCGCCCAGCGCGTGATCGCGCGCTACCACCTCGGCCCACTGTCGGCCGACGAAACGGCGCAGTACATCGCCCACCGGCTCGGGGTCGCGTCGCCCGGTGGCGGCGCGGCGCCGGGGCTGTTCGAGCGCGCCGCGCTGGCGGTGTTGCACCGGCTGGCCGGCGGTGTGCCGCGGCGGATCAATCTGCTGGCCGACCGCGCGCTACTCGGTGCCTACGCGCAAGGCCAGCACCGCGTCGATCCGCGCACCGTGAAGCAGGCGGCGCGCGAGGTGTTCGACACCGCGCATGGCGCGCCGTCGTGGTGGTCGCCGGCGGCGGTCGGCGTCGCGGCGGGCGCTGCGGCGTTCGCGGTGCTGGGCGCGGTGGCGTGGGGCGTGTAT
>CBDUBX010000096.1:0-8823 GCA_965365495.1 uncultured Burkholderiales bacterium | reverse complement strand
AAGAACGTCGCCGGCTACGACGTGTCGCGGCTGCTCGCCGGCAGCCTCGGCATCTTCGGCGTCGTCGGCGAGGTGTCGCTGAAGGTGCTGCCGCGGCCGCCGGCGACGCTGACGCTGCGCCACGAGGCCGACGCGGCGACGTCGATCCGCCGCGTCAACGAGTGGGCCGGCCAGCCGCTGCCGCTGAACGCCAGCGCGTGGTGGGACGGCACGCTGGTGCTGCGCCTGGCCGGTGCCGCGGCGGCGGTGCGGGCCGCCGCGGCCACGCTCGGCGGCGAGGTGATCGAAGAGCCGACCGCGTCGGCGTTCTGGGCCGGGCTGCGCGACCACCGCGACGAGTTCTTCGCCGGCGCCGCGAAAGCGGTCGACGGCGGCGCCGGGTTGTGGCGCCTGAGCGTGCCGCCGACGACGCCGCCGCTGGCACTGTCGGGCGAGCAGCTGGTCGAGTGGGGCGGCGCGCAGCGCTGGCTGTGCACGAGCGCGCCGGCGGCGGTGCTGCGCGACGCCGCGGCGGCGGTCGGCGGCCACGCGGTGCTGTTCCGCCGGCGCGACCGCGGCCAGCCGGCGTTCGCGCCGCTCGACGTGCCGACGGCGCGCATCCACCGCGCGCTGAAGGACGCGTTCGACCCCGACCGCGTGTTCAACCCCGGCCGCCTCGTGCCGGGGCTCTGACCGCGATGCCGCTGCTCACCGGGTTGACGGTGCTGCTGCTGTGCCAGTCGGCCGGCGAGGCCGCGGTGCAGCTGCTCGGGCTGCCGCTGCCCGGGCCGGTCGTCGGCCTGATGCTGCTGGCGGCGCTGCTGCGCTGGCCGGCGGTGCGGCCGTCGGTCGACGCCGCGGCGAGCGCGCTGCTCGCGCACCTGTCGCTGCTGTTCGTGCCGGTCGGCGTCGGCGTCGTCACCCACGTCGCGCTGCTGGCGCAGTACGGTGTGCGGATGCTGGTCGCGATCGTCGTCTCGACGTGGATCGGGCTGGCGGTGACGGCGCTGGTGCTGCGCGCGCTGTGGCCGCAGCCGGAGAAGGGAGCGCCGTGACCGCCGCCGCGATGTCGAGCTTCGTCGAGCTGTGGCTGTACCTCGCCGACACGCCGCTTTTCGGGCTGACGGCGACGCTCGCGGTCTACGTCGCGGCGTCGGCGGCTTACGTCCGCATGGGTCATGCGCCGTGGGCGAACCCGGTGCTGTGGTCGGTGGTCGCGCTGGCGCTGGTGCTGCGCGCGACGAACACGCCGTACCCGGTGTACTTCTCGGGCGCGCAGTTCATCCACTTCCTGCTCGGCCCGGCGGTGGTCGCGCTGGCGTGGCCGATGTGGCAGCGCCGCGCCGAGCTGCGCGGCCGCGCCGGCGCGGTGCTCGCTGCCGGCGTCGCCGGTCTCGTCGCCGCCGGCGGCAGCGCCGTGGCGATCGGCTGGGCGGTCGGCCTGCCGCGCGACGTGCTCGCGTCGCTGGCGCCGAAGTCGGTCACCGCGCCGGTGGCGATGGGCGTCGCGGCGCAGATCGGCGGCATCCCGGCGCTGGCCGCGGTGTTCGCGGTGCTCACCGGCCTCGTCGGCGCGGTGACGGCGAAGTTCCTGTTCGACGCGCTGGGCGTGCGCTCGCCGGCGGTGCGCAGCTTCGCGCTCGGCGCGACGTCGCACGGCGTCGGCGCGGCGCGCGCGATGCAGGTCCACGCCGACGCCGGCGCCTACGCCGCGCTGGCGCTGGGGCTGCAGGTCGTGCTCGCCGCGGTGCTGATGCCGCTCGTGGCGCGCGCGCTGTTCTGATGCAGACGCGGCTCGCCGCCGAGTTCGCCGGCACCCGCGAAGGCGCCGAGGCCGAGGCGATCGTCCGCCGCTGCGTGCACTGCGGCTTCTGCACCGCGACGTGCCCGACCTACCAGCTGCTCGGCGACGAGCTCGACGGCCCGCGCGGCCGCATCGTGCTGATCCAGCAGGTGCTCGAAGGCGCTGCGCCCAGCCGCAAGACGCAGCTGCACCTCGACCGCTGCCTGACCTGCCGCAACTGCGAGACGACGTGCCCGAGCGGCGTCGCGTTCGGCCGCCTCGTCGAGATCGCGCGGCCGATCGTCGACGCCAAGGTACCGCGTGCGCCCGGCGACCGGGCGCGGCGCTGGGCGCTGAAGGAAGGGCTGCCGTCGCCGGTGTTCGCGCCGGCGCTGGCGGTCGGCCGCGCGCTGCGGCCGCTGCTGCCGGCGACGGTGCGGGCGCACGTGCCCGCCGCCGACGCCGACGCCGCCGTGCGCCGCCGCGGGAAACACGCGCCGAGCCGCGCCGGGCCGCCGCCACCGACGCGCCGCGCGCTGCTGCTGCGCGGCTGCGTGCAGCCGGCGCTGCGCCCGGCGATCGACCGCGCCACCGAGCGCGTGCTCGCCGCCGCCGGCATCGCCACCGTCGTTGCCGACCGCGCCGGCTGCTGCGGCGCGCTGCGCACCCACCTCGGCGACGTCGACGGCGGCCTGGCCGACATGCGGCGCAACGTCGACGCCTGGTCGGCGGCGATCGACTCGGCGGCGGCGCCGGCGCCACCGTCGGTCGACGCCAAGCGACCGGCGCCGCCGCCGATCGACGCGATCGTCGTCAACGCGTCGGGCTGCGGCGCGGTCGTCAAGGACTACGGCCGCGCGCTGGCCCACGACGCGGCCTACGCCGACCGCGCCGCGCGCATCGCCGCGATGGTGCGCGACCCGGCCGAACTGCTGCCCGACCTGGTGGCCGCGCTGCGCGGCCGGGTGCGGCCGCCGGCGCACGCCGCGCGCCTCGCGTTCCACCCGCCGTGCACGCTGCAGCACGCGCAGCGGCTGCGCCAGATCGTCGAGCCGCACCTCGCCGCGCTCGATTTCGACGTCGTGCTGCCGGCCGAGAGCCACCTGTGCTGCGGCTCGGCCGGCACCTACAGCGTGCTGCAGCCCGAGATCGCGACCGCGTTGCGCGACCGCAAGCTCGGCCATCTCGCGGCGACCGCCGCGCCGACGATCGTCAGCGCCAACGTCGGCTGCATCCAGCACCTGCAGTCGGGCACGACGACGCCGGTGCGCCACTGGATCGAGGTGCTCGCCGACGCGCTGGACCCGCTCGAGGAGACGACGTGACGAACGCCCGCGACCACCTGCTTGCGCTCGACCAGGGCACGTCGAGCTCGCGCGCGATCGTCTTCCACCGCAGCGGGCGAATCGTCGCGCAGGCGCAGCGCGAATTCCGCCAGATCTTTCCGCAGCCGGGCTGGGTCGAGCACGACCCGCGCGAGATCTGGGCCAGCCAGCGCGACGTCGCGCACGAGGCGCTGGCCGCAAGCGGGCTGCGGGCCACCGAGCTTGCCGCCGTCGGCATCGCCAACCAGCGCGAGACGACGCTGCTGTGGCACCGCGCCAGCGGCGCGCCGGTCGGCCCGGCGATCGTCTGGCAGGACCGGCGCACCGAGCCGCTGTGCGCGCGCTGGCGCGCCGCGGGCCTCGAAGCGGAGATCCGCGCGCGCACCGGGCTCGTCGTCGACCCGTACTTCAGCGCCAGCAAGATCGTCTGGCTGCTCGACCACGTCGACGGCGCGCGCGCCGCGGCCGAGCGCGGCGAGCTCGCGTTCGGCACCGTCGACAGCTGGCTGCTGTGGCAGCTGACCGGCGGCGCGGTTCACACCACCGACGTCACCAACGCGTCGCGGACGATGCTCTTCGACATCGGCGCCAACGCGTGGAGCGACGCGCTGTGCGCAGCGCTCGGCGTGCCGCCGAGCGTGCTGCCCGACGTCGTGCCGTCGAGCGGCGTCGTCGCCGAGACGACCGCGTTCGGCGCGCCGCTGCCGATCGCCGGCATCGCCGGCGACCAGCAGGCGGCGCTCGTCGGCCAGGCGTGCTTCACGCCGGGGCTGGCGAAGAACACCTACGGCACCGGCTGCTTCCTGCTGATGCACACCGGCGCGGCGCGCGCGGCGTCGACGCACGGCCTGGTGACGACCGCCGCGGCGCAGGTCGACGCGGTGCCGCAGTACGCGCTCGAAGGCGGCGTGTTCATCGGCGGCGCGGTCGTGCAATGGCTGCGCGACGGGCTGCACGCGATCCGCGCGAGCGGCGAAGTCCAGGCGCTGGCGGAGAGCGTGCCCGACAGCGGCGGCGTCGTCTTCGTGCCGGCGTTCACCGGGCTCGGCGCGCCGTACTGGAACGCCGACACGCGCGGCGCGATCGTCGGCCTGACGCGCGGCAGCGGCGTCGCGCACATCGCGCGCGCGGCGATCGAAAGCATCGCGTTCCAGAGCGCGGCGCTGCTGCAGGCGATGGCGCGCGACGCCCAACCGGTGGCCGAATTGCGCGTCGACGGCGGCGCTTCGGTCAACGACTTGCTGATGCAATTCCAGGCCGACCTGCTCGGCATTCCGGTGGTGCGGCCGCGCGTCGTCGAAACGACCGCACTCGGCGCGGCCCATCTGGCCGGCCTGGCGACCGGCGTGTATTCGGGCGTCGACGAGATCGCCGCGTTGTGGGCCGAAGACCGGCGTTTCGTGCCGACGCTGTCGCGCGAACGCGCGGCCGAACGGATGGCCGGGTGGGAACGCGCGGTGCGGCAGGCGACGGCGAATTGAGCGCCGTGCGCCGCAACGCGCGGTGTCGTTCGCGGCGCGAGCTACTTGACGAGAAAGTCGGTCAGCTGCGCGCCCGACGCGAGCGCGTCACGCAACCATTGCGGGCGCTTGCCGCGGCCGCCCCAGGTGCCGCCACTGTCGTTGCGGTACTTCACGACCGCCGGCGGCTTCGCCGCTTTCGCGCCGGCGCCGCGGCGGCGCCCGGTTTTCGCGGCTTTCGCCGCGCTGCGGCCGTTGCGGCCAAACCCGAGATCGGCGGCGGTCAAGCCGTAGAAATCGATCGCTTCGCGAATTCGCGCGGTGACCGACGCGATCTCGGTGCGGCGAAGCTTTTCGGCTTCGGCCTTCAGGTTCTCGATCTGCTTGACGATCTGCGCGTAGGATTTGGTCATCGGTTTGAGCGAACAGCGGTTTCGAGTTCGGAAACGGCGGCGCGGAATTTCACGCGGCGCCGGCGCGACATTAACACGGCGGCGCTGTCGGGGACATTCGCGAGTTCGCGTCCGGTGCATCGGCGATCCGCGGCTCGCAGGCCACGTCGCAGCGCACCGACTGCGCGATGAAGCACGCGTCGTGCGCCGCGGCGTGTAATGCGCGCACCGCCGCGGCATCGGGAATGTTCGGCGGCGACCACCAAACCTCGGGGCGCAGCGTCACGCGCACGATCGCCAGCCGGCCGTCGGCGTTGCGTGCCATCGCGCCGACGGCGTCGTCGGCGTAACGCTCGACGCAATGGCCGCGTTCGGCGGCGAGCGACAGGAACCACAGCATGTGGCAACTGGCGAGCGACGCGACGAACAGCTCCTCGGGGTCGACCGCGGCGGCGTCGGACCACGGCAGCGGAACGACCGACGGCGACGACGACGCGGCGATTCGCGCCCCGCCGTCGAACGCGATCGTGTGGCGGCGGCTGTAGCGCTGGTCGACGAAAGCTTCGGCGGGACCTCGCTGCCATTCGATGCGGGCGGTGTGCAGCGACATCGGGGGTGGCCGTTCGATTTCGAGAGGCGGGCGTGCGGCGGGGTCAACCGGGCCGCGGCTCGGGCCACGCCGGCAGCGGGTCGCGCAGCCGCTCCCACGCGCGGGCGATGGCGAGCAGGCCGGTGTCGTCGTGGCGCTGGCCGACGATCTGCAGACCGATCGGCATCCCGTCGGCGTCGACGCCGCACGGCAGCGCGACCGCCGGGTGGCCGCCGAAGTTCCACGGCAGCGTGTAGCCGATGTGCTCGAGCGCGCGCGCCGGGTCCTGCGTCGGGCCGGCCCAGGTGGCGTCGAACGCGGCGATGGGCGACACCGGCGAGACGATGAAATCGACCCCGTCGGTCGCCGCCTGCGCGGCGTCGCGCAAGGCCGCGAATTGGCCGTAGGCGGCAAAGGCCTGCGCCGCGGTGTAGCGCGCCGCCGGCGCGGCCCAGTCGCGGATGAACGGCAGCACCCGCTCGCGGCGCGCAGCGGGCAGCGCGTCGATTTCGACCCACGCGCGCAAGCGCCAGAACGCGTCGATGCCGTCGGCCATCGCGCGCGTCGTGAACGGCGGCACGTCGACGACGCGGGCGCCGGCGGCTGCGATCCGCGCCGCCGCGGCGCGGATCGAAGCCTCGATCCCGCGGTCGAGCGGCAGCCCCCAGCCGGCGGCGAGCTGCACGCCGACGGTCCGCCCGGCAAGCGCCGCCTCGGGCTCGTCGGCGGGCAGCGACCAGTCGACCGCCGCCGCCGGCAGCGCCGTCGCGTCGCGCCGGTCGGGACGTGCCAGCACCGCCATCGCCGCGGCGCAGTCGGCGACGCAGCGTGTCAGCGGGCCGGCGACGCGCCCGAGGTAAGGCGGGACGATCGGCACGCGGCCGGCGCTCGGCTTGAAGCCGACGACGCCGCACCAGCCGGCCGGCAGGCGGATCGACCCGCCGATGTCGGTGCCGACGTGGATCGGCCCGTAGCCGGCGGCGGCCGCTGCGCCGGCGCCGGCGCTGCTGCCGCCGGGGTTGCGCGCGGCGTGCCACGGGTTGCGCGTCAGCGCGTGGAAGCTCGACAGCCCCGACGACAACATGCCGTAGTCGGGCATCGTCGTCTTGCCGAGCAGCACCGCGCCGGCCTCGCGCAGCCGCGCCGCCGGCGGCGCGTCGGCGGCGGCCGGGGCGAGCTCGGTGGCCGCGGTGCCGAGCGGCACCGGCGTGCCGCGCGTCGCGATGTTCTCCTTGACCGTCACCGGTACGCCGTCGAGCGGCGACACCGGCGCGCCGCGCGCCCAGCGCTCGGCCGACGCGGCCGCAGCCACGCGCGCCGCGTCGGCGTCGGCCGCCCACAGCGCGCAGATCGTCGGCTCCCAGCGCGCGATGCGCGCCAGCACCGCGTCGAGCACGTCGAGCGGCGTGAAGTCGCCGCTGCGGTAGCCGGCCGCGAGCTCGGCGACGCCGAGCGCGTGCAGCGCGGTCGGCGCGCCGGTCACCCGCGCCGCGGCGCGGTCCACGCCAGCGCCGCGAGGTCGTTGGCGAAGATCGGCGAGCTGTTCCACACGCCCACCAGCCCGCGGCGGAACACCGCCACCTGCGCCGGGTTCCAGACGTAGGCGGCGGCGGCGTCGGCGGCGAGCTGGCGCTGGATCTCGCCCCACAGCCGCGCCTTTTCGCGCGCGTCGCCGCTTTCCGCATGCGCGGCGACGAGCGCGCGGAACTTCGCGCTGTCGTAGCCGAGGTAGTAGCCCGGGTTGGCGTAGGCGGTCGCGTAGTCGAGCGGCTCGACGTGGTTGATGATCGTCAGGTCGAAGTTGCCCTTGAAGGCGCCCGACAGCCACTGCGCCCATTCGACGTTCTCGATCCTGGCGTCGATGCCGACCGCGGCGAGCTGCGCGGCGACGATCTCGCCGCCCTTGCGCGCATAGGCCGGCGGCGGCAGCGTCAGCGTCAGCTTCAGCGGTGTCGCCACGCCGGCTTCGCGCAGCAGCGCATTGGCGCGCGCGACGTCGTGCGGGTAGACGCCGGTCAGGTCGACGTAGCCGGCGTCGGTCGGCGCGAAATGGCTGCCGATCGGCCGGCCGAGCCCTTCCTGCGCCCCGTCGATGAACGCCTGGCGGTCGATCGCGTGGGCGATCGCGCGGCGCACGCGCACGTCGGACAGCGGCGCGCGCCGATGGTTGATCGCGACGATCCCCTTGCCGGCGGTGGCGCCGACCTCGACCGCGAACCGCGGGTCGGCGCGGAACTGCGCCAGCGACGGCAGCGCGGCGAAGCGCGGGATCGCGTCGACGTCGCCGGCGAGCAGCGCCGCGACCTGCGCCGCCGGGTCGTTGATGAAGCGGAACGTCGCCCGCGCCATTGCCGCTTTCGCCGCGTTGCGCTGCCCGGGCCACTTCGCGAGCGTCAGCGACGCGCCCTTGTTCCAGCTCTCGAGCGTGTACGGCCCGGTGCCGACCGGCCGCGTCGCCGCCTGCGCCGCGGTGTTCGGGTGCAGGATCACCGCGGTGTTCTCGCCGAGGCGGAACGGCAGCGACGCGTCGGGGTTGGCGAGCACGAGGACGACGGTGGACGGGTCCTCGGCGACGACGCTCGTGACGTTGTCGAACACCGCCTTCTTGGCCTTGTTGGTGCTGCCCGGCGCCCGCGCGCGGTCGAAGCTGAACTTGACCGCCGCGGCGTCGAACGGCGCGCCGTCGGAGAAGGTGACGCCGCGCTTCAGCGCGAAGGTCCACGCGCGGCCGTCGGGCGAGACGGTCCACGACTGCGCCAGCAGCGGCGTGACCGCGCCGTTCATCTCGATCTTCGTCAGCCCTTCGAGGACGTTGTAGTGGACGATCTCGCCGATCGCCGCCGCCGCGGCGCTGGTCGGGTCGAGCCCGGGCTGCGGTTCGAGCGTCATGCCGAGGACGACGGCGTCGCGCCTGCGCGGCTGCGCCGCGCCGGGCAGCGCGGCGGCCAGCGGCGCGCCGGCGAGCAGCGTGTTGATCGTGCGGCGGGAGATCGTCATCGCGCGGCTCCGGTAGGGGACGCGGCATTCTGCGGCACCGCCGCGAGCAGCGAGCGCGTGTACGGGTGGCGCGGCGCGGCGAACAGCTGCGCCGTGGCGCCCCGCTCGACGATCCGCCCCGACTGCAGCACGACGACGTCGTCGCAGACCAGGTCGACGACCGCGAGGTCGTGGCTGATGAACAGGAACGTCACGCCGTGGCGCTGCTGCAGGTCCTGCATCAGGTTCAGCACCTGCGCCTGCACGCTGACGTCGAGCGCGCTGACCGGCTCGTCGGCGACGATCAGCCGCGGCCGCG
>CBDUBX010000095.1:0-9020 GCA_965365495.1 uncultured Burkholderiales bacterium | reverse complement strand
TGGCCTTCCTGTTCGCCGAGACGATCCGCCGCATCAGCGACGGCGAGTCGGTGACGTCGCTGTTCGCGGAGCAAAACAGTAATTTTTGAGGGAAGGCGGGCTCGCCTTGCGGCGAGCCCTTGAGGGCTTTTTTTTGGTCGGTGGTTCGCCAACGGCTGTTCTCGGCGCCTGGTCGCGGGCGCCATTCCACTTGGAGCTTTTCGCATGAAATTCACCGCTTACGAGCGGACGCAGCAGGGGACCGGAGCGAGCCGCCGCCTGCGCAACGCCGCCAAGGTGCCGGGCATCGTCTACGGTGCCGGCACGCCTTCGATGATCGAGCTCGACCACAACGCGCTGTTCTTCGCGCTGAAGAAGGAAGCGTTCCACTCGTCGATCCTCGAAATGGAGCTGGCCGGCAAGACCGAAAAGGTCCTGCTGCGCGACTACCAGATGCACGCGTTCAAGCCGATCGTGATGCACGTCGACTTCCAGCGCATCGACGAGACGACCAAGCTGCGCAAGAAGGTGCCGCTGCACTTCAGCGGCGAGGAGAACTCGCCGGCGGTGAAGACCGACAAGTGCCTCGTCAGCCACGTCCGCACGGACCTCGAGATCGAATGCCTCGCGTCGCAGCTGCCCGAGTTCGTGCCGATCGACCTGAGCGGGCTCGAGAAGAACCAGAGCCTGCACGTCAGCGACCTGAAGCTGCCCGACGGCATCCGCGCGGTCAAGCGCGGCACGCTGAATCCGGTGATCGTCGCGGTGACGCTGCCGAAGGCCGAGGAGGAAGAAGCTGCCGCGCCGGTCGTCGTCGCCCCCGAGAAGGGCAAGGGCGCGAAGCCGAAGAAGGACGAGAAGCAGAACCGCAAGTAGGCGCGCCGGCGCGACTCGTCCCCCGAACAGGGCCCCGCTTTGGCGGGGCCCTTTTTCTTGGTCGACCCGACCCGTCCGGCGGATCGTCGCGCGACGACGCGGCTTCGATAATCGCGACCATGATCCAGCTCTTCGTCGGCCTCGGCAACCCGGGATCGGAATACGCCGCCACGCGGCACAACGCTGGTTTCTGGTGGGTCGACGCGCTGGCCGACAAGCTCGGCGTGCGCCTCGTCGACGACCGCAGCGCAAAGGGGCTCGTCGCGCGAATGGCCGGACCGGCGGGGCCGGTGTGGCTGCTGCAGCCGATGACGTTCATGAACCGGTCGGGGACGTCGGTCGCGCCGCTGGCGAGGTTCTTCAAGATCCCTGCCGACCGCGTGCTCGTCGTCCACGACGAGCTCGACCTGCAGCCAGGCCAGGCAAAGCTGAAGTTCGGCGGCAGCGCCGCAGGGCACAACGGGCTGAAGGACATCCACACGATGCTCGGCACGACCGACTTCTGGCGGCTGCGGCTCGGCATCGGCCACCCGGGCGTCAAGGCCGAGGTCGTCGACTACGTGCTGAAGAAGCCGTCGCCCGACCACCGCACGGCGATCGATTCGGCAATCACTCAGTCGCTCGCTGCCAGCGGCGACCTGCTCGCCGGCGCGATGGATCGCGCGTTGGCGACGATCCACGCGCAGCCGCAGCGGCCGAAGCCGCCGCGGCGCGAACCGGCGGTGAAGCCCAACCCCGACGAGGAGACGACACGATGAAGACCGCGGCCGCGGTGCTGCTCGCAGCAGCGGCGTGTTGCGTCCACGCGCAGCCGATTCAGCCGACGCCGACGCCGACGATCTGGCGCTGCGGCGGTGCCGTCGCGAGCTACTCGACGACGCCTTGCGCCGCCGGGCGCGCCATCGAGGTCGACGCGCCGCGACCGGCCGCCGACGTCGCCGCGGCGTTCGCGCGGGCGAGTGCCGAGCAGCAACGCCACGCGGCCGCGATCGCCGAGCAGCGCCGCCGCGACGCGGCGGTCGTCGAGCGACGCGCGCCGGTGCGTCACGCGGTGCCGCCGCGCAGCGGCGTCGCGGCCGCGACGTCGAACGACCGCCGCACGCCTGCGAAGCGTTTCAGGGCCGAGCCGGTTCCCGAGCGTCGTGCGCTGGCACTTCCGGGTGCAGACGCCGGTATTTCTCGAGCAGCCCAGCGCGGGTCTCGACGCGGTCGGGGTTGACCGGAATGCACGCCACCGGGCACACCGCGACGCACTGCGGCGAATCGAAGTGGCCGACACATTCGGTGCAACGGTCGGGGTCGATCTCGTAGATCTCGCGGCCGAGCGCGATCGCGCCGTTCGGGCACTCGGGCTCGCAGACGTCGCAGTTGATGCAGTCGTCGGTGATCAGCAACGCCATTGCGAATCGCCCTGCTCTTTGCGTCAGCCGCCGGCCGGGCCGTGCGCCGGGTCGCGAGCGGCCTGGCTGCCGTTTTCTTCGACGCGCGCGGTCAGCCGGCGCAGCACCGACGGCGCGACGAACTTCGACACGTCGCCGCCGAGCCCGGCGATCTCGCGAACGAAAGTGCCGCTGACGAACTGGAACTGGTCCGAAGGCGTCATGAACACGGTCTCGACATCGGGCATCAACTGACGGTTCATTCCGGCCATCTGGAACTCGTACTCGAAGTCGCTGACCGCGCGCAGCCCGCGGACGACGACCTTGCCGCCGATGCCGACGACGAAGTCGCGCAGCAACCCGCGGAACTCGGTGACCTCGACGTTCGGGTACGGCGCGGCGATCTCGGCGGCCATCTCGATGCGCTCGCCTATCGCGAACATCGTGCGCTTGTGGTGACCGACGGCGACCGCAACGACGAGCCGGTCGAACAGCGCCGACGCCCGCCGCATCAGGTCTTCGTGCCCGAGCGTCATCGGGTCGAAGGTGCCGGGGTACACAGCAGTCAGCGGCGCCTTCAAGGTCATCGCGGCTCCTCACGCGGCGCGGCGCCGCAGTCTAGTGCAGTGTCATCTCGCCGCCACAACCGGCCGTGGACCGCACCGGCGCGGGCGTGGCGGTCGGCGGTCCAGCCTGGCGGCGGCGCGAGTTCGGCGGCGTCGCTTTCGGCGTAGACGCATCCGCCGGCGACGAGCAGCGGCCGCGCGAGGTCGACCGCGCGCGCCAGCAGTCCGGCGTCGTACGGCGGGTCGAGCAGCACGAGGTCGAAGCGGCTCGAGGCGCACCGTGCCATCCAGCGCAGCGTGTCGTCGCGTTCGACTCGCACCGCGGTCGCACCGATCCGCTGGGCACTCGCAACCAGGCTCGCGACGAGAGCGGCGTCGCGTTCGACGAGGACGACCTCGGCGGCGCCGCGCGACGCCGCCTCGAAGCCGAGCGCGCCGCTGCCGGCGAACGCGTCGAGCACGCGCCAGCCGGTGAGGTCGCCGCCGAGCCAGTCGAACAGCGTCTGCCGCAGGCGTTCGGGCGTCGGCCGCAGCCCGGGACGGTGCAGCACCGGCAGCCGGCTGCGGCGCAGGCGGCCGCCGATCAGGTGCACCGCGCCGGGCGGCGCGGTGCCGCGCGGCGCGGTCAAAGCCGCACCGCGATGCCGTGCCGCGCCATCGCCTCCTTGGCCTGCGCGACGGTGTATTCCCCGTAGTGGAAGATGCTCGCCGCCAGCACCGCGTCGGCGCCGCCGATGCGGACGCCGTCGACTAGGTGGTCGAGCGTGCCGACGCCGCCCGACGCGATCACCGGCACCGGCACCGCGTCGGCCACGGCGCGCGTCAGTTCGAGGTCGAAGCCGCTCTTGGTGCCGTCGCGGTCCATGCTGGTCAGCAGGATCTCGCCGGCGCCGGCGGCGGCCATCCGCTCGGCCCACTGCACCGCGTCGATGCCGGTGCCGCGCCGGCCGCCGTGGGTGTAGACCTCCCAGCCCGCCGCCGTGCCGGCGCGCCATTTGGCGTCGATCGCGACGACGATGCACTGCGCGCCGTAGCGGTCGGCGGCGTCGCGGATCACGTCGGGGTCGGCCACCGCCGCCGAGTTGAAGCTGACCTTGTCGGCGCCGGCGTTCAGCAACCGGCGCACGTCGGCGACCGAGCGCACGCCGCCGCCGACGGTCAGCGGGATGAAGACCTGCGACGCTACCGCCTCGACGATGTGCAGGATCAGGTCGCGGTCGTCGCTGGTCGCGGTGATGTCGAGGAAGGTCAGCTCGTCGGCGCCCTGCTCGTTGTAGCGCGCGGCGATCTCGACCGGGTCGCCGGCGTCCTGCAGGTCGACGAAGTTCACGCCCTTGACGACGCGCCCGGCGGTGACGTCGAGGCACGGGATGATGCGTTTGGCGAGCATGTCGAAGTCGATCGGCGCGCGGTGCTGGGTGGCTCTTACGGCCAGCGCACGCCGCGCATCGCGCTGCGTCAGGTTATCAGCTCGTCGGCGCGCTTCTGGCCGAGCGCGAAGTCGAGCGCGCCGGTGTAGATCGCGCGGCCGCAGATCACGCCGGTGATGCCTTCGCTTTCGACGGCGCACAGCCGCTCGACGTCGGCCAGATCGGCGAGGCCGCCCGAAGCGATCACGGGGATGGTCAGCGCGCGCGCCAGCCGCACCGTGGCGTCGATGTTCACGCCGCCGAGCATGCCGTCGCGGCCGATGTCGGTGTAGACGACGGCTTCGACGCCGTAATCCTCGAACTTCTTCGCGAGGTCGACGACTTCGTGGCCGGTGAGCTTGCTCCAGCCGTCGGTGGCGACGCGGCCGTCGCGCGCGTCGAGGCCGACGATGATGTGGCCGCCGAACGCGCTGCACGCGTCCTTCAGGAAGCCCGGGCTCTTGACCGCGGCGGTGCCGATGATGACGTACGACAGGCCGTCGTCGAGGTAGCGCTCGATCGTGTCGAGGTCGCGGATGCCGCCGCCGAGCTGCACCGGGATCTGGTCGCCGACTTCGCGCAGGATCGACTTGACCGCGCCTTCGTTGACCGGCTTGCCCGCGAACGCGCCGTTCAGATCGACGAGGTGCAGGCGGCGCGCGCCGGCGTCGAGCCAGCGCCGCGCCATCGCCGCCGGGTCGTCGCCGAAGGTCGTCGCGGCGTTCATGTCGCCTTGTTGCAGGCGGACGCACTTGCCGTCTTTCAGGTCGATGGCCGGGATCAGCAGCATGGCGCGGGCGACGGGCGGCGACGGGCGGCGGCAGGCGGCGCGGCGAGGTTCAGGGGGTCCAGCGCAGGAAGTTGCGGTACAGCGCAAGCCCTTGCGCCGCGCTCTTTTCCGGGTGGAACTGGGTCGCAAAAATGTTATCCCGCGCCACGACGCAGGTAAAGCGCCCGCCGTAGTCGGCTTCGCCGACACTGCAAGCGTCGTCGGCCGGCGCGGCGTAGTAGCTGTGGACGAAATAGAACCAGCTGAGGTCGTCGACGCCGGCCCACATCGCGTGCGGCCCTTGGCGCACGCGGTTCCAACCCATCTGCGGCACCTTGTAGCGGCTGCCGTCGGGTTGCACGCGGCCGTCGAGCCGGAAACGCCGCACGACGCCGGGGATGAGCCCGAGCCCCGGCGTGTCCTGCTCTTCGCTGTGGTCGAGCAGCATCTGCATGCCCACGCACACGCCGAGCAGCGGCTTGCCGGCCGCGGCGGCGTCGAGCACCGCGGCTTCGAGCCCGTGTTCGCGCAGTGCGCGCATGCAATCGCGCATCGCGCCCTGCCCCGGCAGCACGACGCGTTCGGCGCCCGCGACGTCGGCGGCGCGCTGCGTCACGCGGACGTCGACGCCGGTGCCGGCCGCGACGTGGCGCACCGCCTGCGACACCGAACGCAGGTTGCCCATTCCGTAATCGACGACGGCGACGAACGACATCGCGCGTCAGTTCCCGCAGATCACAACGTGCCCTTCGTCGACGGCACGACGCCGGCCGACCGCGGATCGAGCGTCGTCGCCGCGCGCAGCGCCCGCGCGAATGCCTTGAAGATCGTCTCGCACTGGTGGTGCGCGTTGTCGCCCTTCAGGTTGTCGACGTGCAGCGTGACCTGCGCGTGGTTGGCGAAGCCCTGGAAGAATTCGTAGGCGAGCTGGGTGTCGAAGCCGCCGACCATGCCGGCGCGGAACGCGACGTCCATGTGCAGCCCGGGCCGGCCCGAGAAGTCGACGACGACGCGCGACAGCGCCTCGTCGAGCGGCACGTAGGCGTGGCCGTAGCGCGTGAGTCCTGTCTTGTCGCCGACCGCCTGCGCAACCGCGACGCCGAGCGTGATGCCGACGTCCTCGACGGTGTGGTGACCGTCCACGTGCAGGTCGCCGGCGGCCTCGACGTCGAGGTCGATCAGCCCGTGGCGCGCGATCTGCTCGAGCATGTGGTCGAAAAAGCCGATGCCGGTGGCGATGCGCGCGGCGCCGCTGCCGTCGAGGTCGACGCGGACGCGGATCTGCGTTTCGCGGGTGTCGCGGCGGACGTCGGCGGTGCGGGTCATGTGCAGTCCTCGAGCGCCGCGAGCAGCGCGTCGTTCTCGGCCGGGGTGCCGACGGTCAGCCGCAGGCAGTTCGCGAGCAGCGGGTGCAGCGCCGACACGTTCTTCACCAGCACGCCGGCGTCGCGCAGCACCGCGAACGTGCGCGCCGCGTCGGCGACGCGCACGAGGATCATGTTGGCGTCGCTCGGGTAGGGCCGCACGCCGGCGATCGCGGCCAGCCGCGACTGCAACCTGGATCGTTCGGCACGAATCGCCTGCGCCTGGCGCGCGTACTCGTCAGCGTGCTCGAGCGCGAACAGCGCGCATTCGGCGTTGAGCACGCTGACGTTGTACGGCGGGCGCACCTTGTCGAGCTGCGCGACCAGCGCGCGCGGCCCGCACAGGTAGCCGACGCGAACGCCGGCCAAGCCGAACTTCGACAGCGTGCGCAGCACGAGCACGTGGTCGTGGCGCGCGAGCTGCGCGATCCGCGTGCGGCCGGCGAACGGCTGGTAGGCCTCGTCGAAGACGACGAGCCCGCGCTGGCGCGCCACCGCGTCGACGATTGCGTCGAGCGCGGCGTCGTCCCACAGGTTCGCGGTCGGGTTGTTCGGATACGCGAGCCAGGTCAGCGCCGGGCGGTGGCGTTCGACCGCGGCGAGCATCGCGTCGGCGTCGATTTCGAAGTCGCCGGTCAGCGGCACGCCGACGAAGGCCAGCCCGCGCAACTGCGCCGCGACGTCGTACATCACGAAGCCCGGCACCGGCGCGAGCACCGTCGGCACCGCGCCGTCGACGGCCTCGCCCTGCGGCACCGCGCACGCTGCGGTCACCAGGTCGATCAGCTCGTCCGAGCCGTTGCCGAGCATCAGCGCGCAGCCGTCGGGCAGCTGCGCGTGGTCGGCGAGCGCGGCGGCCAGGTCGGCGATGCGCGCGCCCGGGTAGCGGTGCACCGCGACGCGGCCGAGGCGTTCGCCGAGCGCGCGCTGCAGCGGCGCCGGCAGCGGGTAGGGGTTCTCCATCGCGTCGAGCTTGATCAGCCCGGCACTCGGCTGCACCGCGTAGGCGTGCATCCCCTGCACGTCGCGGCGCAGCGTCGCCCGCAGCCGCGGCGGCAACTCGTCGGCGGCGGCGGCGGCGCGGGCCGCCAATGGCGTCGCGCTCAAAGCGTCCGCTCCATCTTGTGTTCGCCGTCGTCGACCTCGCCGGTGTAGACGAAGCCGAGCTTCTCGTAGAACGGCCCGGCGTGTCCGGGCGTCGGCCGGTGCGACAAGCCGACCGACGCCATGCCGAGGCGCCGCGCCTCGTCGACGACCCACGCCATCGCTGAGCGGCCGACGCCGCGACGCTGATGGCGCGCGTCGACGAGCAGCCGCCACACGTAGAGCTGCGGTTGCGGTCGATCGGCATCGAGCCGCGCGTCGTAAAGCAGCATCATGCCGACCGGCTCGTCGCCGTCGTACAGCGCGACCGCGCGCCCGGCGGGTTCGTAGGCGACCTGCGCCAGCGACGTCGCCACCGGCGCGACGAGCCCGCGTTGTCCGGGCAGCACGTCGAGCTTCAACAGCGCATCGACGTTGTCGGCGTTCACGTCGCGCACCGAAAAAAGCAACTCGGCGGTCGTCGCCGCGTTCGTTGCCGGTGGCCCGTCGGCCTTCAGCCGCAGCTCGGCGGCGAGCGCGTGCGCCTGCAGCCCTTCGCCGTGCGCCAGCACCGACGCGATCGGCCCGAGGCGCCGCGCGCCGGCGGCGCTGACCTCGATGACGCTGGTGCGCTTGACGAAGTCGTAGACGCCGAGCGGCGACGAGAACCGTGCGGTGCCGGACGTCGGCAATACGTGGTTCGGCCCGGCGCAGTAGTCGCCGAGGCTTTCGCTGGTGTAGGCGCCGACGAAGATCGCACCGGCGTGGGTGAGCCGCGGCTCCCAGGTCTGCGGCTCGCGGGTGCAGACCTCGAGGTGTTCGGGGGCGATGCGGTCGGCGATCGTGCACGCCTCGTCGAGGCTCGCGGTGCGGATCAGCGCGCCGCGGCCCTCGAGGC
Source organism: uncultured Burkholderiales bacterium (assembly GCA_965365495.1). Classification (GTDB taxonomy): domain Bacteria; phylum Pseudomonadota; class Gammaproteobacteria; order Burkholderiales; family Burkholderiaceae_C; genus Rubrivivax. The sequence continues at coordinate 697 of CBDUBX010000095.1, read as the reverse complement.
TGGCGCGGATCACGTCGCGCCGCAGCATCTGCGGCAGCAGCCGCTCCATCGCCGCGTGGACCGCGTCGAGGTAGGCCGCGTCGGGGCTGAGCAGGATCGCCTGCGCGAGCTCGTCGTGTTCGGCCTGGCTGAACAGGTCGACCGCGACCCAGTCGGGTGGCGTGCTGCCGTCGGCGAGCACGAGGATCTCGCTCGGGCCGGCGATCATGTCGATGCCGACCTGGCCGAACACGCGCCGCTTGGCGCTCGCGACATAGGCGTTTCCGGGGCCGGTGATCTTGTCGACGCGCGGCACCGTCGCCGTTCCGTAGGCCAGCGCGGCGACCGCCTGCGCGCCGCCGATCGTGAACACGCGGCGCACGCCGGCCACCGCCGCGGCGGCCAGCACCAGCGGGTTGCGCTCGCCGCGCGGCGTCGGCACGACCATCACGATCTCGCCGACGCCGGCGACCTGCGCCGGCACCGCGTTCATCAGCACGCTGCTCGGATAGGCGGCGCGCCCCCCCGGCACGTAGATGCCGACACGGTCGAGCGGCGTGACCTTCTGGCCGAGCCGTGTGCCGTCGGCGTCGCGGTAGTGCCAGCTGCGCGACGTCGCGTCGAGCTGGCGCTCGTGGAAGCGGCGGACGCGATCGGCGGCGGCTTCGAGCGCGGCGCGCTGCGCGCTCGGTATCGCGCGCAGCGCCGCCGCGAGCTC
>CBDUBX010000094.1:0-9145 GCA_965365495.1 uncultured Burkholderiales bacterium | reverse complement strand
CGCTTCGGCGGCCACGGCGGCAGCGAGGCGCTGCCCGAGCAGAAGATCGAGCGCGACCCGTGGCTGAAGCGGATGTTCCTCGGCTACGCGTTCTCGATCGACTACCGCGACCGCCGCGGTCACGCCTACATGCTGTCCGACCAGGAGGAGACCGATCGCCTGACGAAGCCTCAGACCGGGTCGTGCCTGCACTGCCACGCATCGGTGATGCCGCTGTACCGCGAGCTCGGCGGCGGCGACGCGCACAAGGGCTTCGAGGCGAGCTACAAGTACAGCTACAAGGAGCTGAACGCCAAGCTGCACGCGATGCCGGGCGGCGCGCACCCGGTCAGCTGCCCCGATTGCCACGAGCCCGACACGATGCGGCTGCGCGTCACGCGGCCCGGCTTCATCGACGGCATCCGCCTGCTCGCGAATTCGCAGGCCGAGACGCCGCACCTGCCGTCGATCGACCGCTGGCGCGCCGGCGACAAGAGCAAGGCCTACGACCCGAACGTCGACGCGTCGCGCACCGAGATGCGGTCGTACGTCTGCGCGCAGTGCCACGTCGAGTACTACTGCAGCTCGAAGCTGCCGCTCGTCTTCCCGTGGGGCAAGGGAATGCGCGCGCAGCAGCAGGAAGCGTTCTGGAATGAGCTGAAGTTCCCCGACGGCGAACGCTTCTTCGACTACAAGCACGCCGAGACCGGCGCGCCGATCCTGAAGGCGCAGCACCCCGAATTCGAGCTGTGGAGCCAGGGCGTGCACGCGCGCAGCGGCGTGTCGTGCGCCGACTGCCACATGCCGTACCAGCGCGACGGCGCGACCAAGGTCTCCGACCACTGGGTGCGCAGCCCGCTGCTCAACGTCAACCGCGCCTGCCAGACCTGCCACAAGGCGTCGGAGCAGGAGATCAAGGAGCGCGTCGACCAGATCCAGACGCGCAACTTCGAGCTGCTGCAGCGCGGCGGCGCGGCGATCGTGTCGCTGATCGACGCGATCGTCCAGGCCAAGAAGGGCGGCGCCACGCCCGAGCAGCTTGCTCCGGCGCTCGAACTGCAGCGCAAGGCGCAGTGGCGGCTGGACTTCATCGCCGCCGAGAACTCGATGGGCTTCCACGCGCCGCAGGAAGCCGCGCAGGTGCTCGGCGACGCGCTCGACTACGCCCGCCAGGGGCAGCTCGTCGCCGCGACGTGGCGCAACCCGCAGATCGTGGCGTCGGCTCGCGAAGTCGCCGCCGCGGCGGTGCCCGCGTCGGCGGTGTCGCCGGCGTCGGCGGCCGGCTTCACGCGGCCGGGCAACCCGGCGCTGCCGGCGTCGAACGCGGCGTCGCGCTGATCGCTCGGGCCGCCCGCGGCCCGCGCGAAGAACAACCGCCGCGATGCCGCGGCGGTTTTCTTTTGTCGTTTTCGCCTGCAAAGCGATGCGCGCCGCAGGGTGCACGCGTCGCGTCGCACGGTGCGACGGTGTCCGCGTTCGGCCGTCGACGCCGCCGGCGCGTCGCCGCCGCGGGGCTCGCGCCGGCTCCCGAGGCACGACGACTGCCTCCAGCCCGATCGGCAACGACAACGGAGGCCCATCCTGGACGGAATCGAATGGTTGCAGTGGCCGGCGATGGTCGCCACCGTCGCCGCCGCGTGGCTGGTCGCGTCGACGCACGCCGGGCGGCGCAAGGCGGGGTTCTGGGTGTTCCTGCTCTCCAACGCGCTGTGGATCGTCTGGGGCTGGTCGTCGAACGCGCCGGCGCTCGTTGTGTTGCAGCTCGCGCTGGCGGCGATGAACATTCGCGGCGCGAAGAAGGCCGAGCGCGCCGAGGAGCAAGGCGCGACATAAGAGGCGGACGGCCCGGAGGCGTGCGGCCGCCGGCCGAGGTTGCCGCGCACGCGCGACCGTCGCGCAAGACCGTCGCGTGCGACGACGGCGCCGGCGCCGCAGCGTTCAGCCGCCGCCGCCGAGTCCGCGCTTGAAGTCGCCGACGCCGAGCGCCTCGAGCAGCCGCGCCGCGGCGTCGGCGCAGCCCTCGGCGTCGTCGCCGACCAGCGCGCCGTGCAACTCGAAGTAGCGGTTCTCGAGCACTTCGCTGAGCAGCGGGTCGTCGTCGCCGAACGTTCCCGCCAGCCATTGCGGCGCGAACTGCGCCGTCGCCACGCGCAGCCGCTTGGCCAGCACGCGGTAGGCGAGCGGCTGCATCTCCGCGCGCCCGGCCTCCATCTCGGCCATCTGGCGCAGCAGGTTGGCGATGTAGGCGCGCTTGGCCGCCAGCCGCGGCGTCATCGGCGTGCACTCGGGCGTGACATGCGCGAGAGCATCGCCGGTGTACCGCTCGCGCGGTGGCCCGATGAGGCGCGTACCGGCGGCGCTTTTCGGCGGTGACCTATCGGTCGATCGGGGCGCGGCGCCGCCGTCGTCGCGTAATGCCCGCACGCTCCAGCCCGCGCGGAATTGAAGCGGATCAAGGCGCGGCTCGGCGTGGCCGATAGCATTTCATGCATTCCAAATGCACCTTCAAACCCAGCACCGTCCCCCGCCCACCCGACCGACGAGCCGCCCAGCATGAACGCCACCGCCACCGCCCCCCCGCCCACCGTCATCGACGTGCGCACGATCGCCCCGCCCGAACGCCATCCGCTGATCTTCTCGACCTTCCGCAGCCTGTCGCCGGGCGAGTCGATCGAGCTCGTCGTCGACCACGAGCCGAAGCCGCTGCAGGCGCGCTTCGCCGCCGACCTGCCCGGCGCCTTCGCGTGGGACGCGATCGAGCGCGGCCCGACGACGTGGCGCGTGCGCATCACGCGCACCGCGGCCGGCGCGCGTCACGCCGGCGGCGGCTGCTGCGGCTCGTGCGGCGGCGGCTGACCGAGCCGCGCGCGCCGACGCGTCCCGCCCCCGATTCCCGAAAAAGAAACCCTGTCCTCGCGCCGCGCGCGGCGCGCAGGACGACCCACGCCCCTCAACCCGACTTCCTGGCATGAACCCGACCCACCGTCTGTGGCGCTGGCTGGCGCTGATCTTCGTCCTGTCGTTCGGCGCGCTCGGCGCGATCGGCGTGCAGATCTACCTGTCGGCGCCGCCGATTCCGGCGGCGGTCGTCACGACCGGCGGCGACGTGCTGTTCACCGGCGAGCAGATCCGCATGGGCCAACAGGTCTGGCGGTCGACCGGCGGCCAGCAGCTCGGCAGCGTCTGGGGCCACGGCAGCTACGTCGCCCCCGACTGGAGCGCCGACTGGCTGCACCGCGAGGCGGTGGCGCTGCAGCAGATCCGCGCGCAGCGCTCCGGCGCCACGGCGTCGCCTGACGCCGCGGCGCGCGGCGCGGTCGACGCCGCGCTGAAGGACGAGATGCGGCGCAACACCTACGACGCGATCCGCGACACGGTGTCGATCGGCGCCGACCGCGCCACGGCGATCCGCCAGGTGCAGGCGCACTTCGACGCGCTGTTCGGCAGCGACCCCAAGCTCGCGACGCTGCGCGAGCAGTACGCGATGACCGACGGCACGCTGCCCGCCGCCGCCGACCGGCAGGCGCTGGCGGCGTTCTTCTTCTGGTCGGCGTGGGCCGCGGTGACCGACCGGCCGAACGAGCCCGGCGTGTCGTACACCAGCAACTGGCCGCACGAGCCGCTGGTCGGCAACACGATGACCGACTCGGCCGCGGTGTGGTCGATGGTCAGCATCGTGCTGCTCGTCGCCGGCATCGCCGCGATGCTGTGGTTCCACGGCGGCCGCCACGAGGCGCCGGCCGAGCCGCCGCTGTCCGACCCGCTGCTCGGCGCCAAGGCCACGCCGTCGATGAAGGCCACGCGCAAGTACTTCTTCGCCGTCGTCGGCCTGATGCTGCTGCAGATCGGCATGGGCGCGATCAGCGCCCACTACGCGGTCGAAGGCCAGGGCTTCTTCGGCCTGCCGCTGGCCGACGTGCTGCCCTACGTCGTCAGCCGCACGATCCACACCCAGATGGGCATCTTCTGGATCGCCACCGCGTGGCTCGCCACGGGGCTGTACATCGCGCCGCTGCTCGGCGGCCGCGAACCGAAGCTGCAGCGGCTCGGCGTCGACGTGCTGTTCTGGGCGCTGATCGCCATCGTCGTCGGCTCGACCGTCACCGGCTGGCTCGGCACGCTGCAGCACCGCGGCGTCGACTTCGCGTTCTGGATCGGCAACCAGGGGCTCGAGTTCACGAGCATGGGCCGCGTCTGGCAGATCCTGCTGTTCGTCGGCCTGATCCTGTGGGTCGTGCTGCTCGGCCGCGCGTTGTGGCCGGCGCTGAAGAAGCCGTCGGAGACGCGCGGGCTGATCGCGATGGTGTTCCTGTCGGCGACGTGCATCGGCGGCTTCTACGCGACGTCGCTGACCTGGGGCCAGAACACCCACTACGCGATGGTCGAGTACTGGCGCTGGTGGCTCGTCCACCTGTGGGTCGAAGGCTTCTTCGAGGTCTTCGCCACCGCGGTGATCGCGCTGATCTTTACCCGGCTGGACCTCGTGCGGGCGACCAGCGCCAACCGCGCGATCGTCGCCGAGACCATCGTCTTCCTGTTCGGCGGCATCCTCGGCACGCTGCACCACCTGTACTTCACCGGCACGCCGACGTCGGTGATCGCCGTCGGCGCGGTGTTCTCGGCGCTCGAAGTCGTGCCGCTGGCGCTGCTCGGCAGCGAGGCGCTGCAAACGTGGCGCCAGTCGCGCACCCGGCCGTGGATGGGTGCGTACCGCTGGGTGATCCTGTCGTTCGTCGCGGTGGCGTTCTGGAACACCGTCGGCGCCGGCGTGCTCGGCTTCGCGATCAACCCGCCGGCGGCGCTGTACTACGTGCAGGGGCTCAACATGACCCCGGCGCACGGCCACGCGGCGCTGTTCGGCGTCTACGGCATGCTCGGCATCGGACTGATGCTGTTCTGCCTGCGCGGGCTGTACGCGCGTCACCTGCACGCCGACCGGCTGCTGGCGCCGGCGTTCTGGGGGCTCAACGTCGGGCTGGCGCTGATGGTCTTCGTCTCGGTGCTGCCGGTCGGGCTGGTGCAGGCGTGGGCGAGCGTCAAGCACGGGCTGTGGTACGCGCGATCGCCGGAGGTGATCCACTCGCCGCTGGTCGAGACCCTCGTCTGGCTGCGGATGCCGGGCGACGTCGTGTTCTCGGTCGGCGCGGTGCTGCTCGGGCTGTACGCGCTGAAACTGCTGCGCCGCGGCCGCAGCGCCGTCGAGCCGGTCGGCGGCGGCACCGCGGTGGCCGCAACCGCGGGATGATCGGGGCCGTGCCGAAAGCCGCCTGATCCTGCCTGCCCGCCGCGATGCGCCTGACCGCCTTCACCGACTACAGCCTGCGCGTGCTGATCTACCTCGCCGCCCGCCCCGGGCAGCGGGCGACGATCGCCGAGATCGCCGACGCGTTCGGCATCAAGCAGAACCATCTGACGAAGGTCGTGCACTTCCTCGGCCGCGAAGGGCTGCTCGCCAACGCTCGCGGCAAGGGCGGCGGCCTGGACCTGGCGCGCGACCCCGAGCGCATCGTCATCGGCGATGTCGTGCGCCGCACCGAAGGCGCGGCACGGCCGGCCGAGTGCTTCGCCGGCGAGGCCAGCGACTGCCGCATCTACGCCGCGTGCCGCCTGCGCGGCGCGCTCGACGCCGCGGTGCAGGCGTTCTACGGCGCGCTCGATGGCGTGACGCTGGCCGACCTCGTCGCCGACCGGTCGACGCTGGCGCCGCTGCTGTTCGTGCCGCGCGGCGACGCGGCGGCGGCGGCCGCCGCGGCCGCCGCCGCGCAATGAGCGCCGCGCCGGAGGCGCCGGGGGCGCCGTTCGCAGCGCCGTCGTCGGCGACGTTTGACTACGCCGGTCCCGACGATCTGCGCGCGCCGATCGCCGCGGCGCTGGCGCGCGTCGTCGACCCCGAGCTGAGCCTGTCGATCGTCGACGTCGGCCTCGTCTACGGCGTCGCCGTCGCCGACGGCCGCGTCCACGTGCTCCTCACGATGACGTCGGCGGCGTGCCCGGTGGCCGACGTGATCGTCGACGACATCCACGCCGAGCTCGACCGGGCGCTGCCCGACGGTTGGGCCACCGACGTCGAGCTCGTCTGGACGCCGCCGTGGACGCGCGATCGGATGAGCGACCGCGCGCGGCGCTTCATGGGATGGTGAGCCCGGTCGCGCTGCCTCCGAGCCGCAAGGCGGCGGTGTCGCCGCCGGGTGCCACGCCACCGACCCCGTCGACGCCACCACCGGGCCCCGCCGACCTCGTGCCGTTCGTCGTCGCCGCGCTGGTCGCGCTGGCGCTGCTCGGCGGCGTCGCCGGCGGGCTGGCGCGCGTCGGCATCGGACCGGCCGACGCGTGGTGGTCGGCGCCGGCGCTCGCCGGCCACGCGGCGTTGATGATCGGCGCGTTCTTCGGCAGCGTGATCGGCGTCGAGCGCGCGGTCGCGCTGCGTGCGCGCTGGGCGTACGTCGCGCCGTTGGCGTCGGGCGCGGCCGCGGCGTGCCTGCTCGCCGGCGCCGACTTCGCAGCGCGCGAGCTGCTGGCGCTGGCGTCGCTGGTCTTCGTCGCGGTCAACGTCGCGCTCGTCGTGCGCCAGTTCGCCGCGCATTCGCTGGCGCTGCTCGCCGGCGCGGCAGCGTGGCTCGTCGGCAACGTCGTCTACGCGGTCGGCGACGCCGCACTGCCGGCGCTGCCGTGGTGGTTCGCCTTCCTCGTGCTGACGATCGCCGCCGAGCGGCTCGAAATGACGCGCCTGGCGCGCCGCCGCCGCGCCGCGCAGCCGGCGTTCTGGGCAGTCGTCGCGCTGCTCGGCGCCGGCGCGGCGTGGTCGTTGCGCGACGCGCGCGTCGGCGGCGCGGTCTACGGCGCGGCGCTGGTGCTGCTCGGCGGCTGGCTGCTGGCGTTCGACATCGCGCGGCGCACGGTGCTCGCGACCGGGCTGCCGCGCTACATCGCGGTGTGCCTGCTCGCCGGCTACGGCTGGCTCGTCGTCGGCGGGTTGGCGTGGATCGCCGCCGCGGTCGGCGTCTGGCAGGCGCGCGATGCGGCCTACCACGCGCTCGGCCTCGGCTTCGTCTTCGGCATGGTCTTCGGCCACGCGCCGGTGATCCTGCCGGCGGTGGCGCGCGTGAAGCTGCTGTACGGACCGTGGTTCTACGCGCCGCTGGCGCTGCTGCACGCGTCGCTGCTGCTGCGGCTGACCGCCGTCGGCGACGGACCGTGGCGCGCCGGCGGCGCGTGGGGCAACGCCGCGGCGCTGGCGCTGTTCGCGGCGACCGCGGCGGCGTCGGCGTGGGGCTGGCGGCGGCGGCACGGTTCGGCGCGGCGTGCCGGCGGCACCGCCGCAGCGGCGCCGCCCGCGCCCGCGGTCGACCGCACGTTCGCGCTGTGGCGCCTCGGCTTCCGGCCGTTCTACCTGCTCGCCGCGGCGTTCGGCGCGCTGTCGGTCGCGCTGTGGGCGCTGCAAATCGGCGGCGCGCTCGACGCGCCGTATCTGCGCGGGCCGCACTGGCACGCGCACGAGATGGTGTTCGGCTTCGCGCTCGCGGTGATCGTCGGCTTCCTGTTCACCGCCGGGCGCAACTGGACCGGCCAGCCAACGCCGACCGGCATGCCGCTGGCGCTGCTCGCCGCGCTGTGGCTCGCCGGCCGTGTGCTCGTCGCGACACCGTGGGGCGTCGCCGCGGCGGTCGTCAACGTCGCGTTCCCGCTCGCCGCAGCGGCGGCGCTGGTCGTGCCGTTCTGGCGCGCGCGCAACACGCGCAACTACTTCTTCGTCGCGCTGCTCGTCGCGCTGGCCGCGGCGCAGGCGGTGTTCCACGCGGCGCAGCTCGGCGCCGTCGCGCTGCCCGGTTTCGTCGGCATCGTCGTCGCGCTCGACGTCGTGCTGTTCATCCTCGTCGTGATGGCCGGCCGCGTCGTGCCGATGTTCACCAACAACGCGGTGCCCGGCGCGCTCGCGAGCCGCCGGCCGTGGCTCGAGAAGGTCGCGCTCGGCGCGGTGCTGGCGCTGCTCGCCACCGACGCGCTCGCGATCGGCGGCTGGCCGCTGGCCGTGGTCGCGTTCGTCGGCGCGGTCGCTCACGTCGCGCGCTGGCTGCTGTGGCAGCCGTGGAAGACGCTCCGCCAGCCGTTGGTGTGGGTGCTGCACGTCGCCTACGCGTGGATTCCGCTGCACCTGGCGCTGCGCGCCGCGGCGGCCGCGGGCTGGATCGCGCCGTCGCTGGCGACGCACGCGCTGGCCGTCGGCGCGTTGGGCGGGCTCGTCGTCGGCATGATCACGCGCACCGCGCGCGGCCACACCGGGCGGCGCCTCGTCGCCGACCGCAGCGAGGTCGCGTGCTACGTGCTCGTCGCGCTCGCAGCCGTCGTGCGCGCTTTGGTGCCGCTGTTGTGGCCGACGGCGCTGGCGGCGTCGGTGGCGTGGTCGGCGGCGCTGTGGAGCGCCGCGTTCGGCCTGTACGCGCTGCGCTACTGGACCGTGCTGACGCGGCCGCGGCTCGACGGTCAGCCCGGATGACGCGGCGCGGCGCCGCGGCCACGGCGCTGGCCGTCGCGCTCGCCGCGGGACTCGCGCTGGCGGGGCTCGCAGCGGTCTTCGCCGACGAGGCGCTGCTGCAAGCGGCGTTCGCGTGGCGACGCGACCTGCCGCCGGTGGTGCAGCGGCTGCGCGAGTTCAGCGCGCTGGGCAGCGGCTACGTGCTCGCCGCGGTCACGGTCGCCGCGGTGCTGCACCAGGGGCTGTTCGCATCCAAGCGCGCCGCGGCGGCGCTGGCGGCGACCGTGCTCGGCGCTTCGGCGCTCGTCAGCGCGCTGAAGGCCGCGGTGCAGCGCGCGCGGCCCGACGCCGCGTGGGCCGACGCGGTGCTGCCGAGCCCGAGCTTTCCGAGCACGCACGCGCTGATGTCGACGGTGGTGTTCGTCGCCGTCGCCCTCGTCGCCGCGCGCGCCGCACCGACGCGCGCCCGGGCCGCCTTCTGGCTCGCGCTGGCGGCCGTGGCGGCAGCGGTCGTCGGCGGCACGCGCGTCGCGCTCGGCGTGCACCACGCATCCGACGTGGTCGCCGGCTGGACGATCGGCGCGGTGTGGGCGGTCGGTTGGGCGGTGGCGGCGGGCGGCGCGTCGCGGCGCTGACGCCGGCCGCGCCGACCGCGTCACGGCGGCTTGCGCAGCACGTCGACGCGCATCGGCC